>JALTNO010000240.1 GCA_027000645.1 Paracoccaceae bacterium
TGTGCGCCCCAGTAGAACAGCCAGATCACATGGGGGCTCACCCGCAGGGCGGGGTGGCCGGGGGGCAGCAGGAATTTCTCGGCCGCCAGCACCAGGTCGGACAGGATGAAGGACAGCGCGGCCGGCAGGACAAGTGCAAGCCGCCCTTCGAACGGGAGGGTGAGCGCGGCAATTCCCATGGCGACGATGATCGGGACATAGGCCAGGACCGGGCCGCGCAGATCGCCCGCGCGCGGGGCAAGCCGCGCGGTCACCCCGCCGCCGAACAGCGCCAGGGCGACTAGGATCGCAAGGCGCGGCGGTTGGCCGAGCAGCGCCGGATCGGCCTCGGCCCGGGTCAGGAACAGCGCGACATAGGCGAGATGCCCCAGTGCGAACGCGCCCACGCCGGCGACGAAGGCGGTTTCGGTTTCGCGCGAGAGCAGCCAGTCGCCCACGGCGCACAGCGCCAGCGCCAGCACCAGGAGCGTCGGCCCGCCGGCAAGCCCGGCGGCCAGCGCCAGAAGCGCGACCGAGGCCGTCTTGACCAGCGACCGCATCATGCCCGCGGGACGGGTTGTCAGAACCAGGTAGGCGGCTGCGCAGAGTGCGGCGAGGAAGAACGTGGCGGTCATGCCTGCAATCTGCCGGCGTCGCCCGCATCCGCCAAGACCGAACGCGCCGGCAGGAGAGGAAAATCGTCGAAGGCCGCGCATGGCGAGGCAGGTTGCTCTCGGGGCCTTCGATCTGCGACAATCGCCCCATGCGCGCGTCTTTCGTGATTCTCCTGCTCGCCCTTGCCGGCCCCGCCGTGGCCGGTCAGCCCATGTCGGCCGGGGAATTCGATGCCTATACCCGCGGCAAGACGCTGTTCTACGGCTACCAGGGAACGCCCTACGGGGCCGAACGCTATCTGGAAGGGCGGCAGGTGATCTGGTCGTTTCTCGATGGCGTGTGCAGGAAGGGTTACTGGTACGAAGCCGAGGATGGCCTGATCTGCTTCATCTACGAGGATCGTCCCGATCCCCAGTGCTGGAGTTTCGAACTCGAAGCCGGCCGGCTGATCGCCCGCTTCGAGAACGACGCGCAGGCGACAGAGCTTTACGAGGCCGAGGAACTGGGCGAGGAGATGATTTGCCTCGGCCCCAGGGTCGGGGTCTGACTGGCGGCGAGCCAACGGGACCGCGGGGGGCATGCGCCACGATCCCTTCCGGCGGGCCGGCCGCAACCCGGGGGTACCCTGCCCCCGGGGAATGCCCTCAGCCGCCGGTGACGGCGGGCAGGGCGGCCATCGCCTGCAATGCGTCCCTGTCCGGCCCGGCCATCGGCACGGCTTCGATCAGGCGCATCACCGCGCTGCGTTCCTCGGGCGTTTCGGCGCTTTGCAGCTGTTCGGCGAAATAGCCGAAAAGCTCGCCCCGGCCGGCGGTTGCGGATTCGCTCTCCGCCCCCCGGTAGAGCGCAAGTGCCTCGTCGTCGCTCAGAAACACGTCGTGTTCAATTCCCGCATGGGCGCGGATCGCCGCGATGCGTTCTTCCGAGCAATCCATCAATACTGCCATGGCCTTGACCTTTCCCATTGGTTTCGGAGTTCCCACTTGACCGACCGGTGCGTTGCCGGACCGGATCAGCACCCGGTTCATCACCGGGTCGATCACCGCCACCGCATCCAGAACGCCCGCGCGCCGGGCGTATTCGAAGGCGCCGATCATCACTTCGCTGGTGACGTAGGAAATGGAATTGCGCGACTTGCCCCGCTCCAGCCGCTCGGTATCCACGCAAAAGCGGGTCGCTTCCCAGAGCTGGGCGCTGCGCAGGGGCGGTTCTCCGTCCAGGATGGCGCAGAAGACATCGGCCAGCATGTGCGGTCCGGTCGTCTGAAGCAGGCGCATGCAGCCCACAACCCGACCGCGGTCGTCGAGGCTGACGATATGGGTCGGGTCCAGCGCGTCGAAGCTGTCGATCTCCATGCCGTCCCTCACCTCGACCTCCCAGCCGAGCCGGTCCTGGAACACGCGCGCGCGCAGCCGGTGCATGTCGGCGAGGATGTCGCCGAACTGCCCCTTGTTCATTCCGTCGATCGCGATGATCATGGTATCCCCCTTACCAGTTGATTACGCATCGTGATCGTTACCGATCATTAACCAGCGTACTATTAGGGGATTCCCGTATAGATTATCTGGTACCCGTGTGGGTGGAAGTGCCGTTGGGTCAGCCAGGCAGGATAAGTCCCAGCCCGACGGCCCGGCCGACCGCCTGTGTCGTGGTGAGAGCGCCCAGCTTGTCCCGGGCCGAGCGCAGGTGAACCTCGACCGTGCGGTGCGAAATGGACAGGATATCGCCTATGTCATGCTGCGATTTGCCGTCGGCGGCCCATTTCAGGATTTCCAGTTCGCGGGTGGACAGGTTCGGATGGAACAGGGTCGCCGACAGCGTGCCCGAGCGCATGATGGTATCGTGAAGATTGACGGCCGAAACCTGAAGGTCGCCCATGACACGTGCGGCCAGTTGCTTCCATTCGTCCTCGTCGCAGTCGCGGGTCACGTTCAGCAGGCCGCAATCCCCGTAGGGGCCGCGGATCGGAACCGTCATGCCGCGGTCGGTGATGCCGAAATCGGCAGCATCCCGAAAGATGATCTGGAACTTTTCGTTCTGCGCGAACCGCGCCCAGTCCACCGGCGCGATGCTTTTCGCGGCCTGGTACAGGGTCGGGTCGAAATGGTGAAACCCCTTGCGACCGTAGTGCTGCTTCCATTCTTCGGAATAGGTGGCATAGCCCTGCACGTCCCCGGTCACCGGGTTCACCGTCGCGTACGAGGCATAGTCGAAGCCCAGTCGATCGCACAGGTCTTCGAGGAAGGCGGTCGCATTGTCGGCTATGTCCTTCCGCGTGGCCAGATCGATCAGTTTCATCCAGGGCCCCCTTTCCCTCCCGCCCGCAGGCTAGTCCGTTCCCTCCTGTCCGGACAGGTTTTCGCCTTTGCGCCCCGGCGTCAAGCTCCGAAGGAACCCCAGAACCGCGTCCTTGTGGTTCTCGGGGAGGGAGTGGAAAAGCCGGGCGGTTTCGATCGCCCGCGGGTCCGACAGAAAATTCGAGTCGCCCCCGGTTTCGGGCCGGTCGAGCTGAGGATCGTCGATCCCATCGAAGAAATAGCTGATGTCCACCCCCAGAACATCGGCGATCGCCCACAGGCGCGAGGCGCTGACCCGGTTGATGCCGGCTTCGTATTTCTGCACCTGCTGGAAGCGCACGCCGATCGCGTTGCCCAGGTCGGTCTGGCTCATCCCCAGGGCAACACGCTGAGCGCGTATCCGCGCCCCTACGAAAACGTCCACATCATTCATGTCGTACCCAATCGATCAATCAATGCCCCCGACCGCGCATGGAAAGTCGGGCATCCCCTGCGCTGCAAAGGTTGACATACGATAGCGCCCGACCGGCACAGCCTGCAGGACAGAATGCACCATATGGTGAATTAGTTCAATTGTTCGTCGCCAAAGGGTTGTCGAAGGATCAGGAAGAGACTTTGCCGGTCGAGATTTCCGGCCAGGAACGAAAAAAGCCGCGCGAAGGTTCGCGCGGCCTGGAATTTTCGACCCGTGAGCCCGAATCAGGCGCCGGTTTCCTCTTCGCCTTCATCCCCGGCGGCCTCGGCCGGTGCTTCGCCTTCGTCCGAAGCGGCCGAGCCGATGTCCTCGAACAGTTCGGAGATCTCGAATTCTGCCTGGGCTTCTTCCTCGGCGGCCAGTTCCTGGATCGACTTGCCCGAGGCCTGAAGTTCGGCCTCTTCTGCGGAACGAGCCACGTTCAGGGTGATTTCCACCGAAACCTCGGGGTGCAGCACCACCGAAATGGTGTGCAGGCCCAGCTCCTTGATCGGCCCCGAAAGCACGACCTGCTTGCGGTCGATCGAGAAACCCTCGGCGGTGGCGACCTCGGCCGCGTCGCGCGACGAGACCGAACCGTAAAGCGCGCCGGTATCCGAGGCCGAGCGAATCACGACGAACTGCTGACCGTCGAGTTTCTCGGCCAGCGCCTCGGCCTCCTTGCGGGTTTCGAGGTTGCGCGCCTCAAGCTGTGCCTTCTGCTCTTCGAAGCGGCGGATATTGGCCTCGGACGCGAACAGCGCCTTGCCCTGCGGCAGCAGGTAGTTGCGGGCATAGCCGGGCTTGACGTCCACGACGTCGCCCATCTGGCCCAGCTTGGCCACGCGTTCAAGAAGGATGACTTGCATCTGACCCACTCCTTACTTCACGACATAGGGCAGCAGGGCGAGGAAGCGGGCGCGCTTGATGGCCCGGGCCAGTTCACGCTGCTTCTTGGCCGACACGGCGGTGATGCGCGAGGGCACGATCTTGCCGCGCTCGGAAATGTAGCGCTGCAGCAGCCTCGTGTCCTTGTAGTCGATCTTCGGCGCGTTGTCGCCCGAGAAGGGGCAGACCTTGCGGCGGCGGAAAAACGGTCTTGCGGCCATGGTTTACATCCTTTCCTTCAGGCTGGCGTTCAGCGGCGTTCGCGACGGCCGTCGCGTTCGTCGCGCTTCTGCATCTGGACCGACGGGCCTTCGTCATGCTTGTCCACCTTGACGGTGAGAACCCGCATCACGTCCTCGTGCAGACGCATCAGGCGTTCCATCTCCTGGACCGCCGTTGCCGGCGCGTCGGTCTTCATGAAGGCATAGTGGCCCTTGCGGTTCTTGTTGATCTTGTAGGCCATCGTCTTGAGGCCCCAGTATTCGCTGTCCACGACCTTGCCGCCATTGTCGGCGAGGATGGCGCTGAAATGTTCGATGAGCCCTTCGGCCTGTGCGCTGGAAAGATCCTGGCGCGCGATCATTACATGCTCGTAAAGCGGCATGTGCACTCCTTGCATTTCTGTCCGGGCGCATTTCAAAGACGGGGCATTTCCCTTCCGCAGCCCCGCCACGAGGGATGCGCGGTTCAAGTCGTTCGCGGAAGGATGGCCCCATATACACGTTCCGCCCGCGCGGGCAAGCCCCGCCCCCTCGAATTCGGCGGTTTGCCCGGCAATTTCCCCGACCATGCCCAATTCCTGACGTTTTGCGGTGTTGAATTGGAAACAATCCGGCATCGGACCGGAAAACGACGATATTGGGACAGGACGAAGCAGATGGCCGCGACGATGAATATGGCCGCCAGCCATGCGCGGGCGATGACCGATCCGGCACCACATTTTCAGGAGGCGATGCCGCTCCTGATTTCCTTCGCGCCAAGCTGGCCGCTGGTTGCGACGCTCTTCAGGATTGCCGGTACCGCGCTGGTGCTCGGGGCCGGGATGATGTGGGTGGTGCCGGGAGGCGAGGTCGGCCCCGACATCCTGCTGATCAAGCTCGGCCTGTCCGTGACCTTCCTTCTGTGTGGGCTGGCCATGCTGATGATCCACCATGTGGACAATCGGCCCGACGCCTATTTCGATCCCATCCGCAACGAGGTGCGCGTGCTGCGCAAGGACAAGCGAGGCCGCCCTCAGGCGGTGCTGCGCCGCAGCTACGATACGCTGGGCTGCGCCCGTTTCAGCGACCGCGTGGTCCAGATCTTCGACGTCGACGGAACCCTGCTGATGCGGCTTCCGGTGGATGACCACGACGTGCGCCATGCCCTGCGCGCGCAGCTCTCCGGCACCGTCAACATCGCCAGTTGACCCGGGCCCCGGACATCCCGTCTCCGGCGGTTCAGAATCGTTCCACCGTCACCGCATCGCCGGTATCGAAGGCAAGATGCCCCCGGATCGCCGCGACGGCTTCCAGTGGCGCCTCGTAGCTCCAGGCCGCGTCTTCCAGCCGGCCCGAGCGATTGACGATCGTGAAATAGCTGGCATCGCCCTTGTGCGGGCAACGGGTGACCTTCCTGCTCCGGTCCAGCATTGCCATTGCCACGTCCTCGCGCGGAAAATAGACGACCGGGGGCATTCCCCCTTCCCGCAGTTCCAGCGCGTTGCGGGTCTCTGCCAGAACCGCGCCCCCCGTTCGTACCGTCCATACCCCGTCAAGCCTGCGGATACTGATCTCGCCCGCCATTCGTCCACCTCCCCTTGCGTTTTCTCGCCGCTTCCTCTTGCCGGAAACACTCCCGCCGGAGGCAGGCGAGCGTCAGCTCGCCCTGTTTCGCCCAAGGCCCGGAGCCGTCCCGGCATTCGCACGATGCGGGGCAGACTCGCGCCAAGCCGCTGCAATGTCAAAGCGGCGCGGTCGCGGCTTTCAGCCACAGCCGGGCCTGCTCGTTCACGCGCGGCCCGATCCGCTCGGCGACCTCGGCGTGATAGGCATCGAGCCAACGGCGTTCGGCGCGCGTCAGCATCTCGGCCACCACCAGCCGCCGGTCGATCGGTACGAAGGTCAGCGTGCGCCAGCACAGCATCTCGCGCCCCTCGTCGCCACCGGGCAGGGCCGGGGCGGGCTGCACGACCAGGAGATTCTCGATCCGGATGCCGAAGGCCCCCTCGCGGTAATATCCCGGCTCGTTCGACAGGATCATGCCCGGCTCCAGCGGCACGTCACCAAGACGGCTGAGCCGCTGTGGCCCCTCATGCACGCTCAGATACGAGCCCACGCCGTGGCCAAGACCATGGTCGAAATCCTGCCCGGCCAGCCACAGCGGCACCCGGCCCAGGGCCTCGATATGCCGCCCGGCCAGCCCCTTGGGCCAGCGCAGCCGCGACATGGCAATCATGCCCTGAAGCACGCGGGTAAAGGCACGGCGCTCTTCCTCGCCGGGGGTGCCGATGGCAATGGTGCGGGTGACGTCGGTGGTGCCGTCGAGATACTGCCCGCCGCTGTCCAGAACCAGAAGCTGACCGTCCTCCAGCACCGCATCGGTTTCCTCGGTCACCCGGTAATGGATGATCGCCCCGTGCGGGCCGGTTCCTGCGATGGTCTCGAAACTGATATCCATCAGTCGCCCGTCGCGCCGCCGGCACGACTCGAGCCGCTTCACCACCTCGATCTCGGTCAGAGTTCCCGGTGGCTGCGCATCGAGCCAGCTGAGAAACTCCACCATCGCCGCACCGTCGCGCAGATGCGCCGCCGCGCTGCCCGCGATTTCGACCGGATTCTTTCGCGCCTTGGGCAGCAGGCAGGGGTCCTCCCCCGGCACCGCCCGATCCCCCAGCGCATCGGCCACCGCCTGCGGCGCGCTGGCACGGTCCAGCCGCACCGGCCCGGAAAGTTCACGCAGAAAGGTCTCGAACCCGCCAGGATCGCGAACCGTCACGCCATCGCCCAGCCCCGTCCTGGTGCCCTCGAGCTTGGCCGCGGCCATGAACAGGTCCACCCGCCCGTCATCATGCAGAACTGCAAATCCATGCGCCACCGGAATGCGGGGAATGTCGCCGCCGCGGATGTTGAGCAGCCACATGATCGAATCCGGCAAGGTGATGACCGCCGCCCGCTGCCCTGCCGCGCGCAGATCCGCGGCCAGCCGCGCCCGCTTGTCCTCGGCGCATTCGCCGGCGAATTCCAGAGCATGCAGCCGCACCGGCGCCATTGGCGGTGGCGGCTGATCCTCCCAGATCCGGTCGATCAGGTTTGCACCCGGCACCAGTTCGATCCCCGATCCGGCAAGCTCGGCCCTCAGCGTCTCGATCTGCCCGGCCGCATGCAGCCACGGATCGAACCCGACCCGCCCGCCTTCGGGCAGGTGCCGTGCCAGCCAGTCGGACAGTTTCACCTCGGGCCAGGGCACCGGGGTGAAAACCTCCGCCACCTGCGCCTTGACCTGGGTCCGATAGCGCCCGTCCACGAAAATCCCGGCCACCTGCGCCAGCACTGCGCAAAACCCGGCCGAGCCGGTAAACCCCGTAAGCCAGGCAAGACGTTCGTCGCGGGGCGCGACATACTCCCCCTGATGCGCATCCGCCCGCGGCACCAGGAACCCGTCCAGCCCCTCGCGCGCAATCTCCGCCCGCAGCGCCACCAGCCGTGGCGGCCCCTGCTCGGGTCGGGCGGTCACTTCGAATGTCTGGAACATCGCGCGCCCCTTCATCTCGCGAAAAATACTCCCGCCGGAGGCAGGCGAGCGTCAGCTCGCCTTCCTGATTCCCATCACCCGCGCCCGTGCCCGCGGGTCGGAGTCGAACAGCGCCGCCAGCTGCTCGGTCATGGCTCCGGCCAACTGCTCGGCATCGGTGATGGTCACCGCGCGTTCGTAATACCGCGTCACGTCATGGCCGATACCGATGGCCAGCAACTCGACCGCCTTGCGCCGCTCGACCATGTCGATCACCCTGCGCAGATGCCGTTCCAGATAGTCCGCCGGGTTCACGCTCAGCGTGCTGTCATCCACCGGGGCGCCATCGGATATCACCATCAGGATCTTGCGCGCCTCGGGCCGGGCCAGCATCCGCCGATGCGCCCATTCCAGCGCCTCGCCGTCGATGTTCTCCTTCAGCAGGCCTTCCTTCATCATCAGGCCCAGATTGTCGCGGGTTCGCCGCCACGGCGCATCGGCGCTCTTGTAGATGATGTGGCGCAGATCGTTCAGCCGCCCCGGCTGCTGCGGCCGGCCCGAATTCAGCCACGCCTCGCGCGCCTGCCCGCCCTTCCACGCCCGGGTGGTAAAGCCCAGGATTTCCACCTTCACGCTGCAGCGCTCGAGTGTGCGGGCAAGAACATCGGCACAGATCGCGGCGATCGAGATCGGCCGCCCCCGCATCGAGCCCGAATTGTCCAGCAGCAGAGTCACCACCGTGTCGCGGAAATCGGTATCCTTTTCGACCTTGAAGCTCAGCGGCGTGGTCGGATTGGCCACCACCCGCGCCAGCCGGCCGGCGTCCAGGATGCCCTCGTCCCGGTCGAACTCCCAGCTGCGGCTCTGCTGCGCCTGAAGCCGGCGCTGAAGCTTGTTGGCCAGCCGCCCAACCGCGCCCTTGAGCGGCTCCAGCTGCTGATCCAGATAGGCGCGCAGGCGCTCCAGCTCGACCGGCTCGGCCAGATCCTCGGCGGCGATCTCCTCGTCATGGTCGGACAGGAAAACCCGGTATTCGGGATCGGCTTCCGAGGCCGGCGGGGGGGGAGGCGGTTCCAGCGGGGCGTCGGCCTCGGGCATGTCGGCCTCGTCGCCCATATCTTCGTCGGACATCTCGTCAGCCGTCACCTGCATCTGATCGGGCTGGTCCTGGGACTCGGCATCGGGGTCGATCTCGGCCTCGCTGTCGTCCTGCTCCTCGCTGCCCGACGAATCCGGTTCCGACTGATCCTCTTCCTGCTGGGCCTCTTCGTCGCGGTCGTCGTCTTCGGTGTCGGGGTCCTCGCCCAGCTGGTCGCCATAGCCCAGATCGGCAATCACCTGGCGCGCAAGCCGGGCAAAGGCCGCCTGATCTTCAAGCACCCTGTCCAGATCGGCGAGCGCTTCGCCCGCGTGCTGCTCGATATAGCCGCGCCACAGTTCCAGCACGTTGTCGGCGCCCGGCGGCAGGTCGCGCCCGGTGGCGAGTTGGCGGATCAGATAGCCGGCGGCGGCGGCCAGCGGCGCCTCGGCCGGATCCTTGATCCGGTCGAAGCCCTTTTGTCGTGCCTCGTGACCGATCCTGGCATCGATATTGGTCGCGGTTCCCGGCATGTGGCGTGCGCCCACTGCCTCGCAGCGGGCATTTTCCATCGCCTCGTAAAGATCCCGCGCGATGTCGCCCCTGGGCGCGTAGCGCAGATGCACCGCCTCGTCGTGATAGCGGTGGCGCAGGGCCAGGGTATCCGCCGTGCCGCGCGCCAGCATCACCTCGTCGCGGCCCATGCGGCGGCTGACCTGCGGCAGGCGCATCGTGTCCCCCGAAAGCCCGGAGGGGTCGATGGAGTAGTTGACCGTCAGTTCCGGGTCGTCCGCCATCACCCTGGTGGCCTCGGCCAGGGCCTTCTTGAACGGATCGGCGGGGTTGTCGGATCTCTTCATGCGGGTTCGGTCCTTGCGGGCTTGAAACTCATCCCGCCCTGGCAGGTCTGCTCACGATGTTGTCGGGCATGGCGCGAAAAATGGCAAGGGTCGGGAAACCGCCGCCCCTTGGCCGGGCGCTACCCGGGTCGCCGCCACGGGCCCCGCCGCGAGGGACGGGGAGGCGGGCTGGCGCCCGCCTGCCTCCGGCGGGGATATTTGAAGCCAGAAAAAGCACCGGCACGGGACTGCCCGGCCGGCGGGGGCGGCGTTGCGTCCGCTCACCCCAGGCTCACGCTGGCCGCACTTTCCGGCAGTTCCTCGTCAAAGCAGCGCTGGTAGAACTCGGCCACGGTCTGGCGTTCGAGTTCGTCGCACTTGTTGAGGAAGGTGACGCGGAAGGCATAGCCGATGTCGCGGAAGATGCCGGCGTTCTGGGCCCAGGTGATCACCGTGCGCGGGCTCATCACGGTGGAGAGTTCGCCGTTCATGAAGGCGGTGCGGGTCAGATCCGCCACCGTCACCATCTGGCTGACCGTGCGGCGGCCCTTCTCGGTGTTGTAGTGGGGCACCTTGCTGAGCACGATCGCGCATTCGGCATCGTGGCTGAGATAGTTGAGCGTCGCTACCAGCGACCAGCGGTCCATCTGCGCCTGGTTGATCTGTTGCACCCCGTGATAGAGCCCCGTCGTATCGCCCAGCCCCACCGTGTTCGCCGTGGCGAAGAGGCGGAAATAGGGGTGGGGGGTGATGATCTCGTTCTGGTCCAGAAGCGTCAGCTTGCCGTCATGTTCCAGCACCCGCTGGATCACGAACATCACGTCGGCCCGGCCCGCGTCGTATTCGTCGAAGACGATGGCGGTGGGGTTGCGCAGCGCCCAGGGCAGGATGCCCTCGTGGAACTCGGTCACCTGCTTGCCGTCGCGCAGCTTGATCGCGTCCTTGCCGATCAGGTCGATGCGCGAGATGTGGCTGTCGAGGTTGACCCGCACGCAGGGCCAGTTGAGCCGCGCGGCCACCTGCTCGATATGGGTGGACTTGCCGGTGCCGTGATAGCCCTGGATCATCACCCGGCGATTGTGGGTGAAGCCTGCCAGGATGGCCAGTGTCGTGTCGCGATCGAACTTGTAGGTGGGGTCGATTTCGGGCACGCGTTCATTGCGTTCGGCAAACGCCTTGACGTGCATGTCGCTGTCGATCCCGAAAGTCTCGCGGACCGAGATCTCTTCGGTGGGTTTCGCGTTGATGTCGATCACGCCGTCGGCCATCGGTATTCGTCCTTTTCCTTCGGGCACATGCTGCCCGGCCCGTGGTGCAACATATCTCGGGCAAGGGCAAGAGACTCGCCCGCGCCCGACCCCCGATCGGGCCGGAACGTTGCGAGCGGGCGTATCTGCGGCAGGGCCGCCATTCGTTGTCGTGCCGGCCTTCAATGCCGGTCGTCAGTCCCGATATGGGGATCGGAAGGGACGAAGTGAAGCCGCATCCTGCCCCGTTTTCGGGGGCGCTGCCCTACTTGAAATAGCGGCTGTCCTTGATCTGGTCCCAGGCCCAGACAACCTGTTGCAATTGCTCTTCCTGGCTGCGGTCGCCGCCGTTCATGTCGGGGTGCAGAACCTTGATCAGCTTCTTGTAGGCGGCGCGCACCTCGGCCTTGGTCCAGGTGTCCTTGGCGTCGAGAATCTCGATGGCGCGCCGTTCGGTCGGCGGCAGACGCCGTCCACCTCCCGCCGCGCGGCCGGGGTTGCGGGTGGCGTTGGGGCCCAGGACCTGGTGCGGATCCTCGATGCCCAGCCGCGCCCAGGCCCGCGCCTCGGGGTCGCTCATCGGGCGGGTCTTGCGTTCCCACACCTTGTCGCGCGACTGCTGGGCGTTGATCTCGGCCTCGGTCGTGCCTTCGAAGAAGTTCCACTTCTGATTGTATTCGCGCACGTGTTTCTGGCAGAACCAGTAATAGTCGTCCAGGACGTCCGGGGCTTTGGGCGCGCGGAACTTGCCCGGTTCGTCGCAGCCCTCGTGATCGCAGATCCGGGTCGAGGTTTCCGATGCGCCCGACATGCCGCGCCGCCCGCGGGGGTTCTTCTTCTTCGCCGCAGAGACGGAAATATCAAAGCCGAAGGGGTCGGGTCTGGGCATGACGGAACTCCTGCAAGGCACATCTTTTCGACTCGGAGGCAGCAGTTTAGTCTGTGCTGCGACAGATAGAAGAGGGGGCGGGAATTTTTTTCCCCGGAGAGGACAGGCATGAGCGTGACGGACGAGATCAGAAACCGGCTTGAGCAGGCATTCCGGCCGACCCTTCTGGAAGTGGTGGACGACAGCGAACGCCACCGCGGGCACGCGGGATACCGCGAGGGCGGCGAAAGCCATTTCAACGTGAAGATCCGGGCCGCGGCCTTCGAGGGGCAGTCGCGGATCGCCCGGCACCGCGCGGTCCACGAGGCGCTGGGCCCCGATCTGGTGGGCCGGATCCACGCGCTGTCGCTCGATATCGGGGCCTGAGCGGCCTCAGCCGTTGCCTCGAGGCCCGGGGAGATCGGGCGGGATATCGGGTTTGCCTTCGGGACTGCCGTTTTCGGGGGCGGCATCCCCGGCTCCTTCGGCACTGACGGCCCCGGAAGGGAGCGAAGGGGGCTTGGCATCCCCCGTCAGCGGCGGTTCCTCGACAGGTGCCGCCGAAGCGTCCGCGGGCACGGCCACCGGCATGACCACGGGGCGACGGAACACCAGCACATTGCGCCAGCGGGTGACCGTGCCGGTCAGTCCGCTGCGCTCCTCGCTGGGCAGAAGCTCGGCGCGCAGATATTCCCACCCGTCCGCGGCCATGTCGTTCAGAACCGCCTCGACCCCCAGCGCGAAGCGGGCCTGCGGCGTTTTCACGCCTTTCGCCTTTTTCCCCTTCGCGGGGGCCGGAACCACCCTGTATTCGAAGCGCGGCGCCATCGCGTCGGGCCTCACAGCCCCAGCCGCGCCCTGACGATGTCGTTCACCGCCTTGGGGTTGGCCTTGCCGCCGGTGGCCTTCATCACCTGTCCCACGAACCAGCCGGCGAGCTTCGGGTTCGATTTCGCCTTTTCCACCTGCGCGGGGTTGGCGGCGATGATCTCGTCCACCGCCGCCTCGATGGCGCCGGTGTCGGTCACCTGCTTCATGCCGCGTTCCTCGACGATCCGGGCCGGGTCGCCGCCTTCGGTATAGACGATCTCGAACAGTTCCTTGGCGATCTTGCCGGAAATGTCGCCCTTGCGGATCAGGTCGATGATGCCGCCCAGCTGCTGCGGCGACACCGGCGATTCGGTGATGTCGTGGTCTTCCTTCTTCAGCCGACCGAAAAGCTCGTTGATGACCCAGTTGGCCGCCATCTTTCCGTCGCGGCCCTTCGCCACTTCCTCGAAATAGGCCGCCGATTCCACATCCGCCGTCAGCACCGTCGCATCATAGTCGGTCAGTCCGTATTCCGTGATGAACCGCGCCTTCTTCTCGTCGGGCAATTCCGGCAGGTCGGCGGCGATCCCGTCCACCCATTCCTGCTCGATCTCCAGCGGCAGCAGGTCGGGGTCGGGAAAATAGCGGTAGTCATGCGCCTCTTCCTTGGAGCGCATGGAACGCGTTTCGCCCTTGTCGGGGTCGTAAAGCCGGGTCTCCTGCTCGACCGTGCCGCCGGATTCGAGAATCTGGATCTGCCGGCGCGCCTCGTATTGGATCGCCTGCTGGATGAAGCGCAGCGAGTTCATGTTCTTGATCTCGCAGCGGGTGCCGAGATGGCTGAAATCGCCGCTTTCGCGATACTTCTCGTAATCGCCGGGGCGGCAGACCGAGACGTTCACATCGGCCCGCAGATTGCCGTTCTGCATGTTGCCGTCGCAGGTGCCAAGGTAGCGCATGATCTGGCGCAGCTTGGAAACATAGGCCGCCGCTTCCTGCGCGCTGCGGATGTCGGGGCGCGAGACGATCTCCATCAGCGCCACTCCGGTGCGGTTGAGGTCCACGAAGGACATGTGCGGATCCATGTCATGGATCGACTTGCCGGCGTCCTGCTCCACGTGAATCCGCTCGATCCGCACGCGCCGGGCAAGACCCGGCCCCATCTCGACCAGCACCTCGCCCTCGCCCACCAGCGGGTGATACAGCTGGCTGATCTGATAGCCCTGCGGCAGATCGGGATAGAAATAGTTCTTGCGGTCGAAGGCCGAGACAAGATTGATCTTCGCCTTCAGGCCCAGCCCCGTCCGCACCGCCTGCTCGATGCAGAATTCGTTGACCACCGGCAGCATCCCCGGCATCGCCGCATCCACGAACGAGACGTTCGAATTCGGTTCGGCCCCGAACTCGGTCGAGGCGCCGGAAAACAGCTTGGCCCTGGACGAGATCTGGGCATGCACCTCCATGCCGATCACCAGTTCCCAGTCATGCCGCGCACCGGCAATGGTCCTCGGCTTGGGGGATTCGTAGGTCAGGTCCAGCATGGGCAGGCGCCTCTTCTCCGCATCTCGTCCGGCCGCGTTCTAGGGCAGGGGCGTGACGGGGGCAAGAGGCGCGCGCATCGCCCACCGGTATTCCGCGCCGGCGCCTCGCATCTTCATCTTGCCGAAAGGGTCTATACCAGCTCAGTGTCTGAGCGGTTTCATTCTGCACGATTTGAGCAGGGTCTTGTAGAGGTCATTCTTGCGGTTGTTGAAGCGGAACTCGGTCTCCTTGAGGAAGACCGGGAAGCTGG
>JALTNO010000241.1 GCA_027000645.1 Paracoccaceae bacterium
GTTCTAGGACAAGGGCGGCCCTGCGGGCCTCACCCCCCGGGATATTTGCGGGCCAGAAAAAGGGTGTCGGGAAGCGGGAGGGGATCGGAGTGGCGGGTGTCGTGGCGCCGTCGATTCGGCCGCTCGCCGGCGGGTCAGAGGGGATGGGCAGGGCCGCCCTTGTCCTAGAACAGCAGTTGCATCCGGTCGTAGCAGTAGTTCTGGGCCATGGATGCGGGGATGCTTTCGCCCACGGTGGTGACCGAGAGGGAATAGCTCTTTGGCGCCGCGCCGCCCGGCGGTTCCTTCAGCGAGAAGGTGACGGCCTTCCTGCCCGGGCGCGACTTGCTCGGGCCCCGCGGTGCCCAGATGTAGATTCGCTGCGTGACCGGGGCGCGCAGCACGCGGATCGCGAAATCCCCGGCTCCGCACCAGTAGTCCTGCGTGCGCGAGCCGAAACTGTTGATCACCTCGAAGAGGCCGTTGCCCAGGGGCACGACCTCGCTGCGGTTGAGGGCCCGGAAGGCGTGCGCCGGTGCCGGCAGGGCCAGGGCCAGGGCCACGAGGGCGGTGAGGGAGTGCCGTGTCATCGGGGGCCTCGATTCAGAAAAAGCGCATCGTGCCCATGCAGTATCCGAATGCCTGCTGGACGCTCATGCTGTCGCCCACCTTGAACCCGTTGAGCGAGAACGACTGCGCGGGCTGCACGCCCACCCTGGAAGGGTTCAGGGTGAAATGCACGGCGGTCTTGCGGTTGGTGGTGACGCTGGGGCCGCGCCCGCGTACCACGTAGATCCGCGCCGACCAGGGAGCGCCGAGACCGCGCTGGGCGTAGTCCCCGGCCGCGCACCAGATGTCGGTTCCCGAACCGCTTTTTGGCACCACCTCGAACACCGCGTCATTGACCGGGTTCACGCGGGCGCCATGGCGGGTGGTGAAGGCGTCGGCCGTCGATGGCAGGGCCAGTGTCGCTGTAACCAGCGCAGTCGCGAGATGTCGTTTCATGTGTCCCCCCGGTTCCGGTGATGGCAGCATGTCACAGCATCGTCATGTTGCCCATGCAGAAATCGAAGGCCTGCCGGACCGTCATGTTGTTGCCCACCCCGAAGACGTTGGGCGAGGAGGTCTCGGTCGGCGAAACGCCGGTCCTGTCCGGGTTCAGGGTGAAATGCACGGCGGTCCTGCGGTTGGTGGTGACGCTGGGGCCGCGCCCGCGCACCACGAAGACCCGCGCGTTCCACGCCGCATCCAGTTCGCGCCGGGCATAGTCGCCGGCAGCGCACCAGACGTCCCAGCCCTTGCCGTTGCGGGGCACGACCTCGAACACCACGTCGTCGACGGGATTGACCCTTGCGCCGCTTCGGCTGGTGAAGGCGTTCGCATCGGTGGGCATGACCGCGGCGGCAATGGCAAGCGCCAGCAGCGATGACAGGGCCGGTTTCATTCTGCGCAACCTCTCGGTACACGATACCCCCTGCAATCTAGAACCATTCCACCAATCGGAACAGGGGAAATCACGGGGTTGTCATTACTGTGCCGGCCGGGGGCGACTCATGGTCTGATATCGCGAAATGAAACCCCGCCTCATCAGGAACAATCGGATACCGATTCCCATCCCGTACATATTGATGTTCGCCCGATGTTCAGAAATCTCCCCCCTCCGGTTCCGGCTGGATGAAAGTTCAGTGGCAGGTCACACAGGACATGGCGGAGCGCACGGCCCCTTGCCGAAAGCCGTGACGAAGGCCCGCAGGAATGCACAATCGAGTTCTACCCCCCACTTCCGCTTATCCCGATGAGGTCATTTCGCTGGAGCAACGATATCGGGAACCGGGTGGAATCACGGGCTCCATGATTTTCCGTTACTGGTCCAGGAAACTCCTGAGCTTGCGCGAGCGCGAGGGGTGCTTGAGCTTGCGCAGCGCCTTGGCCTCGATCTGGCGGATGCGCTCGCGCGTGACCGAGAACTGCTGACCCACCTCTTCCAGCGTGTGATCGGTGTTCATGCCGATGCCGAAGCGCATGCGCAGCACGCGTTCCTCGCGCGGGGTGAGCGAGGCCAGAACCCGGGTGGTGGTTTCCTTCAGGTTTTCCTGAATGGCCGAATCCAGCGGCAGCACCGCGTTCTTGTCCTCGATGAAATCGCCGAGCTGTGAATCCTCCTCGTCGCCGATCGGGGTTTCGAGGCTGATCGGCTCCTTGGCGATCTTCATCACCTTGCGCACCTTTTCAAGCGGCATCTGCAGTTTTTCGGCCAGCTCCTCCGGCGTCGGTTCGCGACCGATCTCGTGCAGCATCTGGCGCGAGGTGCGCACCAGCTTGTTGATGGTCTCGATCATGTGCACGGGGATGCGGATGGTGCGCGCCTGGTCGGCGATCGAGCGGGTGATCGCCTGGCGGATCCACCACGTCGCGTAAGTGCTGAACTTGTAGCCCCGGCGATACTCGAACTTGTCCACCGCCTTCATCAGGCCGATATTGCCTTCCTGAATGAGATCAAGGAACTGCAGGCCGCGGTTGGTGTATTTCTTGGCGATCGAGATCACCAGCCGCAGGTTGGCCTCGACCATCTCCTTCTTGGCCTGGCGGGCCTCCTTCTCGCCCTTCTGGACCTGGTTCACGATGCGGCGGAACTCGCTGATGTCCAGCCCCACATACTGGCCCACCTGTGCCATTTCGGCGCGCAGCTCCTCGGCCTTGTCCGAGAAGCGTTCGACGAACATCTTCCAGCCGCGCCCGGGCTTTTTCGCCATGTCCTCGAGCCAGTTCGGATCCAGCTCGCGCCCGCGATAGGCGTCGATGAATTCGCGGCGGTTGATGCGGGCCTGGTCGGCCAGCTTCACCATCTGGCTGTCGATGGACATGATCCGGCGGTTGATGCCGTAGAGCTGGTCGATCAGCGCCTCGATGCGGTTGTTGTGCAGGTGCAGCCCGTTGACCAGCTCGACGATCTCGGCGCGCAGGGCCTGGTAGGTGGCCTCGTCCTTTTCCGAGAAGGTGCCATCCTCGTTCAGCGTGGCCGAGATGCGGCTGTCCTGCATCTGAGACAGCTTGGCGTAGTCGGACGAGATCCGCTCCAGCGCCGCCAGCGCCTGGTCCTTCAGCGCCGCCTCCATCGCCGCCAGCGACATGTTGGCCTGGTCTTCCTCGTCGTCGTCATCATCCGACACGATCGGGTTGCCGTCGGCGTCCAGTTCGGGGCCGGATTTCTCGGTCTTCTTCTTCGAGGTCACGGTGCCGGGTTCGACGACCGGGGCCTCGACCTCGCCATCTTCGGTCATCTGGCTGCCGAAGGTGGCCTCGAGGTCGATCACGTCGCGCAGCAGGATGTCTTCGCTGAGAAGTTCGTCATGCCAGATGGAAATGGCCTGGAAGGTCAGCGGGCTTTCGCACAGGCCCGCGATCATGGTGTTGCGGCCGGCCTCGATCCGCTTGGCGATGGCGATCTCGCCCTCGCGCGAGAGCAGCTCGACGCTGCCCATCTCGCGCAGATACATGCGCACCGGATCGTCGGTGCGGTCAAGCTTCTCGGTCTGCTGAGAGGCGACCGTGACTTCGCGCGCGTCCCTGGTCGAGACGATCTCGGTCGAGCCCTTCTGCTCTTCCTCCTCGGCCTCTTCATCCTCGATGATGTTGATGCCCATTTCCGACAGCAGGGACATGACGTCCTCGATCTGTTCGGAACTGACCTGATCGGGGGGCAGGACCTGGTTGAGCTGATCGTAGGTGATAAAGCCCTTCTCGCGCGCCTCGGCGATCATCTTCTTGACCGCGGCCTGGCTCATGTCCAGCGAGATTTCGGCGTCCTGATCGTCGGTCTTCCGGTCGTCGGTGTCCTTGGCGGCCATGCGCTGCTCCTGATTCGGATCGGGGTGATTCGGCGTGATCGAATCAATAGCGTGATCTGGTGATTCGACCAGCGGTTTACAAGGTTTTTTCCGGCGCTTCCCTACGAAATGTCCCGACTGCGCCGCCTGGAAAAGCGGATGCGGCCCAGCAGGTCGTCAAAAGCGCCGCGTTCGGCGCGGTTGATGCGGGCGCCGTTGTCGCCGGTGTCGTA
>JALTNO010000242.1 GCA_027000645.1 Paracoccaceae bacterium
ACGAAATCATGCCCGTCCCGCGCCGCCGTGAGCGCCACGAACAGATCGCCCGGCTGCAGGGTCCGGCTGTCGATGGAAACGCCCGTGGCGGCCCAGTCGCCCCGCAGCCGCCCGCCGGTGGCCGCCGCCGCCCCGGCTGCAGTCCACAGGGTCATGCCCGCCCCCCGTCCAGCGCCGCAACCGCGACGCTGGCCTGTTCGGCGTCGTCGAAGGGCAGGATGTCGTCGCCCACGATCTGGCCGGTTTCATGCCCCTTGCCGCAGATCAGCAGCGCATCCCCCGGACCCAGCGCATCGACCCCGCGCAGGATCGCCTCGGCCCGGTCGCCCACCTCCTGCGCCGCCGGCGCGCCACGCAATACCGCGGCGCGGATGGCGGCGGGGTCCTCGCTGCGCGGATTGTCGTCGGTAACGATCACCATGTCGGCATTGTCCGCCGCCGCCTGCCCCATCAGCGGGCGCTTGGCCACGTCGCGGTCGCCGCCGGCGCCGACGATCGCCACCAGCCGCCCCATCACGTGCGGGCGCAGCGCCGCCAGCGCGGTGGCCACCGCGTCAGGCGTATGGGCATAATCCACGAATACCGCCGCACCGTTTTCCCGCCTGGCCGCAAGCTGCATCCGACCGCGCACCGTCGCCAGCTGCGGCAGGCAGCCGAACACCTCCTCCGGCGCATCCCCCGTGGCAATGGCCAGCGCGCAGGCGATCAGCGCGTTCGAGGCCTGGAACCCGCCGATCAGGTTCAGCCGCGCCTGGAACGGCCGCCCCGCCCAGGCAAAGCGGATGTCCTGCCCGGTCGCGTCGAAACGCTGGGCCAGAAGGTTCAGATCGCCCAGGCCCCGCCCGACGGTGACCACGTCCTGCCCGCGGGCGCAGGCGACGGCGCGCATCTCGACCCCGCGCGGGTCGTCCAGGTTGATGACCGCGGTGCCGTCCTCGGGCAGGACCTCGCGGAACAGCCGCGCCTTGGCCGAGAAGTAGGCGGCGAAGCTTTCGTGATAGTCCAGGTGATCGCGGGTGAAATTGGTGAATGCCGCCGCCCGCAGCCGCACTCCGTCCAGCCGGCGCTGTTCCAGCCCGTGGCTGGATGCCTCCATGGCCGCATGGGTCACGCCGGCGCCGGCGGCCTGCGCCAGCACCCGGTGCAACGTGACCGGTTCGGGGGTGGTATGGACAAGCGGTGCGGTCCAGGCGCCCTCGACCCCGGTAGTGCCCAGGTTGATCGCTTCATGGCCCAGCTCGGTCCAGATCTGGCGGGTAAAGCTGGCCACCGAGGTCTTGCCGTTGGTGCCGGTCACGGCGACGATCTGCTCGGGCTGATCGCCGAACCAAAGCGCCGCGGCAAAGGCCAGGGCCTGGCGCGGATCCTCGACCACCACCAGCGCGGCGCCCGATCCCTCCAGCGCGGCCGCGGCGGTGGCGGCTCCGGCGGCGTCGGTCAGGATGGCGGCAGCCCCGGCGCGCAGGGCCGAGGCGATGAATTCCGCGCCATGTACCCGCATGCCGGGCAGGGCCGCGAACAGGAAGCCGGGCCTCACCTCGCGGCTGTTCACGGCCAGCCCGAGGATGCGCGGATCCTGCCCGCCGCGCGCCGTGAGCGCCAGCTGGCTGAGAGATCTCGGCTGAACGCCCAATGCGGCCCCCTTCTGTCGATCGTCGCCCTAGTTGGACGTCAGCGTTATACCAGTCACCCGCGAGGCTTCAACTTTCGGACGCAGGCCCAGCAGCGGCGCCACCCGCGCGATCATCTCGGCCGCCACCGGCACCGCGGTCCAGCCGGCGCTGCGGCGCAGCTGTCCGGCGGCGGTGATGGAGGGTTCGTCCAGCGTCACGATCAGCACGTATTTCGGATCCGAGGCCGGGAACATCGAGGCAAAGGTGGCAATCACCTTGCCCTCGTAATAGCCGCCCTCGGGTTTGGGCTTGTCGGCGGTGCCGGTCTTGCCGGCGACCTCGTAGCCGGGAACCTCGCCGAAGGTGGCGGTGCCGTCGGTCACCACGGCCCGCAGCATCCGCCGGGCATCGGCGGCCACCTTCTCGGACAGCACACGCGGCCCGTATTGCGGACCGTTCTGTTTCAGGATCGTCGGGCTGACGTAATAGCCGCCATTGGCAATCGCCGCATAGGCCGCGGCCAGGTGCATCGGCGTGGCCGACAGGCCGTGGCCATAGGCGATGGTCATGGCTTCAAGCTCGCGCCACTGGCGGGGGATCAGCGGCCTGCTGCCGCGCGCCTCGACCAGCTCGATCCCCACGGGGTCGAAAAAGCCCATCCGTTCGAAGAACTTCTTCTGCCGCTCGGGCCCGATCATCCTGGCAACCCGCGCCGTGCCCACGTTCGAGCTCTTCTCGATCACCTTGGCCAGGGTCAGGCTGGGGCCGTAGTTCTTGTTCTTGAACTCGCCGATCTCGTATCCGGACTGGCGCAGCGGGCGCGAGGTATCGACGGGCGAATCCGGACCCAGCAGGCCCAGTTCCATCGCCTGCACGGCGGTGAGGATCTTGAAGGTCGATCCCAGCTCATACAGCCCCTGCACCGCGCGGTTGAACAGGGGGCTGTCGGAAGGGTCCCCCTTGACCGGCGGGGCCGGGCGCTCGTTGGGATCGAAATCGGGCAGCGACACCAGCGAGATCACCTCGCCCGTGTCCACGTCCATCAGGATCGAGGTGGCGCCCCTGGCGTTCATGATCTTCATGCCGCCGGCAAGCACCCTTTCGGCCGCGTCCTGAACGGTGAGGTCGATGGACAGCTGAAGCGGCCGGCCGCCATTGGCCGGATCGCGCAGGTAGTCGTCGAACCGCCGTTCCACGCCGGCCACTCCGATCACCTCGGCGGCATTGACGCCTTCGCGGCCGAAACTCGCCCCGCCCAGGACATGGGCGGCCAGCCGCCCGTTGGGATAAAGCCGCATCTCGCGCGGGCCGAACAGAAGGCCCGGATCGCCCAGATCGAACACCGCCTGGCGCTGTTCGGGGCTGATCTTCTTCTTGATCCAGACGAACTTGCGCTTGCCGGTGAAGTCCTTGATGAGCCGCGCCTCGTCGAGGTCCGGGAAAATCCGCTTGAGCCCCCTGGCGGCAGCGACCGGATCGACCATGAGGGGGGGCTGCGCATAAAGCGACACGGTTTCGAGATTGGTCGCCAGTACCCGCCCCTTGCGATCGACGATATCGGCGCGCTGCATGACGATGGCCGAGCCCGACCGGCCGGCCACCGGCTCGTGCGGGTCGGAGGTCGCCATCATCGCCATGCGCACGCCGACGGTGGCAAAGGCACCCACGAAGAACAGCCCCAGCATCAGCAGGCGCCCCTCGGCCCGGGCACGGGCGCGGGCCTGCATCTCGGCGTGCCGGCGGCGGATGTTCTCGCGCTCGATGGCATCGGGGTTCTCGCCCCGCACGCGGGCCGGCAGGATCCGGGCGAGCGGGCGAAGCGGTGTGCGAATCATGGGAACTGCTCGTCGTTCATCGTGGACACGTCAACGGGATTGGTGATCTGCGCCACCGGCTGCGGCGGATAGGCGACCTCGTCCACGCGGCCGAACTGGTCGGGGCGCAGCGGCAGCAGGCCGAGGCGGTCGAAATTGATCTCGGCCAGCTCGCGCAGCCGGTCGGGGCGGTTGAGATAGGCCCATTCCGCGTGCAGCACGTTGAGCCGTGCCCGCGCCTTGCCGATCTCGCGCTGCAGTCGGCGGGTTTCCTTGAGCACCTCCTGGGTCGCGTAGTTTTCGCGATAGGCCCAGAAGGCAAGCCCGATCACCACAAGAGAGGTCAGGACATAGATCAGACTTTTCATGGGCTGGTCCCGTTGAGTTGCGGCATGCCGATGGATCCGGGATCGACCGGGCCGGCGGGGGCGTCGGTGCGGATCGCCACCCGCAGCCGGGCCGAGCGGGCGCGGGGGTTCTCGGCCAGTTCCCGCTCGTCCGGGCTGATCGCCTTGCGCGGGCGCAGGATGAATTGCGGCGCCTCCGCCGGGGCTTCGGGCGCGTAGCGGTTGGCCCGGCCCAGACTGCCCGACCGCGCCATCAGGAAACGCTTGACCATCCGGTCCTCGAGGGAATGGAAGGTGACCACGGCCAGCCTGCCCCCCGGCCGAAGCGCGCGTTCCGCCGCCATGAGGCCGCGCAACAGCTCTCCGAATTCGTCGTTCACCGCAATCCTCAGCGCCTGGAACGACCGGGTTGCCGGGTGCGACTGCCCCGGCTTGCGCCGCGGCAGGCAGGATTCGATGATTTCGGCCAGCTGCAGCGTCGTGGTGATCGGGTTCTCGGCGCGGGCGCGGAGGATGGCGCGGGCAATCCGCCGGCTGGCGCGTTCCTCGCCATAGTGGAACAGGATGTCGGCCAGCGCCTCTTCGGAAAGCGTGTTGACCAGGTCGGCGGCCGTGCGCCCGCTTTGCGACATGCGCATGTCCAGCGGGCCGTCCTTCTGGAACGAAAATCCCCGCTCGGGCCGGTCCAGCTGCATCGAGGACACCCCCAGGTCGAGCACCACGCCTTCAAGGCCGGTGGCATACCCGTCCATTTTCGAGAACACCCCCGGCTGCATCACCAGCCGGTCGCCATACTGCCCGGCCCATTCGCGCGCCATCTCGAAGGCCAGCGGGTCGCGATCCACCGCGATCACCCGCTCGGCCCCCGCCTCGAGCAGGGCGCGGGCATAGCCCCCGGCGCCGAAGGTCCCGTCCAGCCACACCCCCCGCACCGGCGAGACCGCCCGGATCAGGGGGCCCAGCAGGACCGGAACATGGGGTTCGGACGGGGTCTGGCGGGCCGCCGCTGCCATGCCGTCACGCGCCCCCCGCGCCATCCAGCAGCGTGAGCGGGTCGAAATCCTCGGGCTGGCCGGCCAGGAAGGCCTCCAGTTCGGCGGCCTCCTCGGCCGCGTAGGTCGCGGCATCCCAGATTTCGAAATATTCGCCCATGGCGACCATCGTCGCCTCGGCCCCGAGGCCGATCTGCGCGCGCCGCTCCTTGGGCAGGACGATCCGGCCGTCGCGATCCACCTCGAGTTCCAGCGACTTGCCCAGGATCAGGCGGCTGGCCGTCTTGCGCTGCGCCGAGCCACGCGGCAGGACGTTGATCGAGGCCTCGATTTCCGACATGGCATCGATGGTGTAGGCGTGCAGGCAGTTCTTCAGATGCGGGCCGTAAAGAACCACCATGCGCGGGTTCGGACGCTTCTCGGGAAAATCGGGGTCGCCGGTTTCCAGCACGCGGCGAAAATTGGCCGGGATCGACATGCGACCCTTGCCGTCAACCTTCTGGTTGAATTCGCCTCTGAAGCTCAGACCCACTTTCGCGCCCGTCCCCGTTTCCTGCCCGTTTTCGCGCCCACGCCCCCGCGCATGCCTTCCCCCCGGAAAGAAAACGGCGGGTTGAACTGCTGCCACCGTTCAACCCGCCGCCCTTGTCCCGCCTTGCGGGGTGTCCGACTGCGCGCGCCACCTGGGGGGATGTCTGCTCGCTCGCGCGCCGGATCTTTCGTTGGATGAAAGCGGATTGCCTGTATGAAGCCCGCTTTTCTTCTTGTGTGGGTGGGTTCGTGTGAACTTGATCCCCGCCTTCATCCGATGACCAATGAATGCCATGGGAATTCATGGAAATCAATAAAAATCTTGCTCGATCACCCCTGAATTACGACACATGATGCCACCCGGATCGCCGTTTCGACAGATTATTTCGCCAGGTTATACTACAAATTGCGCATCAAGAGAAATAAGGCACCACATATGGAAAGCTTCTACGCCTGAAAAATTTCCCATGAAATCCCAAAATCTCCTACCTTTGCTTCCGAACACGTCCCTCTTAGCCCCGAATCCCGTTGCTCACCTTCCCGGTTTCCGTACACCGCGCACCATCCCGGGGCCTTGATTCGCGGCAGGCGGGCCGAAGCAATGCCGCCAGCGCCATGAATTCCCGCATCTCGATTCCATGCTTTCCCGGTTCATCCCGTGCCGAGGCAGACCGGCAACGGACCGGCGCCCTGACCCTGGGGCAAATATGCAGATGCTGCATAGCGGCATTGACGCGCAGGGGGATTGTGCATCTGCAGCATCGTCTTATGTTCCTCGCAACAGGCCGATGCGGATCGGCGCACGGCAATGCAGACGGGAACAACGACGATGGCCGTTACCACGCACAACTTCGCCCGCAAGGGGCTCAATCTCGCCGCTCCGGCGGCGCTGTTCGAGGTCGTCCGCGAACGCTTTGGCGCCTACCGGCGCTATCGCCGGACCCTGAACGAACTGGCTCAACTGACCGACCGCGAACTGGCCGATCTGGGCCTGCACCGGTCCGGGCTGAAGGCGGTCGCGCTGGAAGCGGCGCGCAACGATCGCTGAGCCGACCAAGGAACGACGGTTCAGGCCCCCTTCCTCCTCCCTGAGGGCCTGACATTCGCGGCAGCATCCCTCCTCCTCCCTGATGCTGCCGCACCCATACCGGCCAAAAGCCGGGATCAGTGAAACGGGCCGTTTTCCTCCTCCCTTGAGGTCCGTCACTGAGACAGGCGCGGCGGCACCTCTCCTCCTCCTCCCGGGTGCCGCCGCGACCCGCGATACCGGGCCGCAAGTCCCGGGACCGAGCACCGGGCCCATCTCCTCCTCCCTGGGGTCCGGCGCCACCAAGGGCGCGGCGGCGCTTTTCCTCCTCCCTGGCGCCGCCCGCCCCTTCCATACCGGCATCAGCCGGGCCGGGGCAGCGACCGCCTTCCTCCTCCTCCCTTCGGTCGCGCCCACAGGGCAAAACGGCGGCACCCTTCCTCCCGGGTGCCGCCGTTTTCCTTTCGCCCGCCCCTTCCACTGCCGCCGGAAGGGAGGCGGAAACGCTCAGAACGGGATGTCGTCGGGCGCGGTCACGAAGCGGGCCACCACCTTCTTGGTGCCGGCCTTCTCGAAAGCGATCTCCAGCTTGTCGCCCTCGATGCCGATGATCGTGCCGTAGCCGAATTTCTGGTGGAACACGCGCGCGCCCACGGCAAAGCTTGCCACCGCCTCGGCCTCGATCACCGCGGCGCGCGCCGCGCGCGGCCGGGCGGGTTCATGCCGGCCCGAGCGGGATTGCAGCCGCCGCCAGCCCGGCGAGTTGTAGCCATCCACCGCCGAGGCGCGATCCTCGATCCCTGATTCCGGCCCCGATCCAGCCCCCGTTCCCGCCGCCGCGCCGGTACCGCCATACAGGCCCGGCGGCGTCAGCACCTCCACATGCGCCTGGGGCAACTCGTCGATGAAACGCGAGGGCATTTGCGACTGCCACTGGCCATAGACCCGCCGGTTGCCGGCAAAGGAGATGGTGCACAGCTCTTCGGCGCGGGTGATGCCCACATAGGCAAGGCGGCGCTCTTCCTCCAGCCCCTTGATGCCGTTTTCGTCCATGCTGCGCTGCGAGGGGAACAGGCCGTCCTCCCACCCCGGCAGGAACACGGCGGGAAATTCCAGCCCCTTGGCGGCGTGCAGGGTCATGATCGACACCTTCTCGCCGCCATCATCCGAATCATTGTCCATGATCAGGGCGACATGTTCGAGAAACCCTTCGAGATTCTCGAAATTCTCCAGCGCCTTGACCAGTTCCTTGAGGTTTTCCAGCCGCCCCGGCGCCTCGGGCGAGCGGTCGTTCTGCCACATCCCGGTATAGCCGGATTCGTCGAGGATGATCTCGGCCAGCTCCACGTGGCCGGTTTCGGCCATCATCCGCCGCCAGCGGGCAAGGTCCGCCACCAGCTGCCGCAGCGCGGCGCCGCCCTTGCCCTTGATCGCACCCGACTCGACCGCCAGCGCCGCCCCCTGCAGCAGGCTCACCCCGTTGTCGCGCGCCATGCGCTGAATGGTCTGCTGCGCCACCTCGCCAAGGCCGCGCCTGGGCGTGTTGACGATGCGTTCGAAGGCCAGGTCGTCCTCGGGGCTGATCACGACGCGGAAATAGGCCATGGCGTCGCGGACCTCGCGGCGTTCGTAGAATCGCGGCCCGCCGATCACCCGATAGGGAAGGCCGATGGTCAGAAAACGGTCCTCGAAGGCGCGCATCTGGTGGCTGGCGCGCACGAGGATGGCGATTTCATTCAGGCCGAAGGGGCGCATTCCCCGCGTGCCCCGCTGCATCGACTCGATCTCGTCTCCGATCCAGCGGGCCTCTTCCTCGCCGTCCCAGTGGCCGATCAGGCGGACCTTCTCGCCCTCTTCCGCCTCGGTCCACAATTCCTTGCCCAGCCGGCTTTCGTTGCCGCGGATGATGGCCGAAGCCGCGGCAAGGATATGCGGGGTCGAGCGGTAGTTCTGCTCGAGCCGCACCACATGGGCGCCGGGAAAGTCCTTTTCGAACCGCAGGATGTTGCCCACCTCGGCCCCGCGCCAGCCATAGATCGACTGGTCGTCATCGCCTACGCAGCAGATGTTGTGGTGTCCCCCCGCCAGCAGGCGCAGCCACAGATACTGCGCCACGTTGGTATCCTGATACTCGTCCACCAGGATGTAGCGGAACCAGTGCCGGTATCGCTCCAGAATATCCGGGCAGGTCTGGAAGATCGTGACCACGTGCAGCAGCAGATCGCCGAAATCCACCGCGTTCAACTCGACCAGGCGGCGCTGGTACTGGGCGTAAATCGCCACCCCGCGGCGGTCATAGGCGCCCGCATCCGCCGCCGGTACCTTCTCGGGCGCCAGCGCCCGGTTCTTCCAGCCGTCGATGATGGCGGCAAGCTGCCGCGCGGGCCAGCGCCGCTCGTCGATGCCCTCCGCCGCCACCAGCTGCCTGAGCAGGCGCAGCTGGTCGTCGGTATCCAGAATGGTGAAATTCGGCTTCAGATGGACGCGATCCGCCGCTTCCCCGGCCGCCTCGCTCCGGTCGAAGCCGATCAGTTCGGCATGCCGGCGCAGCAGCTTCACGCAGATGGCATGAAAGGTGCCCAGCCATGGCATCCCCTCGACCGGCTGGCCCAGCATCGCGGCCACGCGCTCCTTCATCTCGCGCGCGGCCTTGTTGGTAAAGGTCACGGCCAGAATCTCGTTCGGGCGCGCCCGGCCGGTGGCCAGCAGATGCACGATGCGCGCGGTCAGCGCCCGTGTCTTCCCGGTCCCGGCTCCGGCCAGCATCAGCACCGGGCCGTCGAGGCGCTCGACCGCCTCGCGCTGGGCCGGGTTCAGCCCTTCGAGATAGGGTGCGGGCCGTGCGGCCGCGGCACGGGCAGATAGAGAATCGGCAACTTCGAAGGCATCGGTATCGTCGGGGTATGTCATGCCCCCCTGATTACCCGTTTTCCGAAGCGCCGGAAAGACCATGTTCAATAATTGTTCCACCTCCTTCCAGCCGGTTTTCACGATTTTTCCCACCGCCGTTAACCCGACGGTCACTTCCCTCGGCCAGAACCGGAACCGGAGTTCAAGGCGGAGGCACCATGCCCTCACCGGAGATGGAGTTGCGCAGACGCGCCCAGCCCTTGCGTGCGGGGGCAGTTCGGTTCGCGGCCCGGCTGCACCGGCTTGCCGCCGCACGACGCTCGAACTGTTCCTCGGGCCGGCTGGCAGTGGCGCTTCTCTCGGCGCTCGCGCTGGCCGTGGCGCTGGCGGTGATCCGCCTGCCGGAGCCGGTGGCCAACAGCATCGTCCTGCAGGAAACCACCCGCCGGGCCGAACTGTGGAAGCGTCGGGTTCTGACCCTCCTGGACCAGGATGTCGCGCGCCTGAAACCCGGCGGGCTGTCGCCCGAAGCCCAGCTGCGGCTTGCCTCGCTGCCGCTCATGTCGGACATCTATCGGCTCAAGATCTTCGACCGCGACGGGCGCATCATCTGGTCGTCGCGACCGGGCGAGGTCGGATCCGCCACCACGGCCGCCTATTTCTTAGAGACCGTCGCCAGGGGCCGGCAATTCGCGCGGCTGGACCGCAAACCGGCCTCGGAAATCGACAATCTGGACCTGCATTCCGGCCCCGGTGCCGGGCGACCCCAACATGTGGTCGCCGAAGTCTATACGCCGATATGGGCGCGCGGGCGCTTCGCCGGCGCCGTGGAATTCTATTCGGACGTGACCGCACCCCATGCGGCATTGTCGCGCATGGTCATGCTGCTTCTTCTGGCGATCGGCGGAAGCGGCCTGCTGTTTGCCGGTTTCGGGACTGTCACGCTGATCCGCGCGAACCGCAAGCGCGTGCAGGAAATGAACGCCCGCTCCGCGCGCGACGCCGAATCGATGGCCCGGCAGGTGCAACTTGCGCGTGAGGTGCAACTGCTCAGCGAGCTCAACGAATGGCTGCAATCGGCGGCAACGCTGGATGAACTGTTCGCAATGGTGTCGCGCTTCATGACCCATCTTTTCGCCGCATCCGAAGGGGCGATCTACGTCTTTTCCAATTCGCGCGACGTGCTGGACGGGTGGGTCGCGTGGAACGGCGCGGAACTGCGCGATCACATCCGGCCCGACGAATGCTGGGGCCTGCGCCGGGGGCGAACCTACGCCTACGGCAACGCCGAAGTCAATTTCGCCTGCGAGCACACCGAACCGCATGACGGGCGCCCCTATTTCTGCTTTCCGATTCTCGCGCATGGCGAAACCGTCGGCCTCATGCATTTGCGCGCGGCGGAACATGAATCGGAATCAGGCTTCCGCTCCTGCCGGAAACTGGCGCAGATGGCGGCCGAGCAGATCTCGATGGCCATTGCCAACGTGCAGATGCGCGACCAGCTGCGCGAGCAGTCGATTCGCGATCCCCTGACCGGCCTGTTCAACCGCCGCCACATGACCGAGACGCTGCGCCGCCGGGTGCTGCGTGCGCGGCAGGACGGAACGCCGCTTTCGCTTCTGTCGATCGACGTCGATCACTTCAAGCTGTTCAACGACAATCACGGCCACGACGCAGGAGATGCGGTTCTGCGCCGCGTTGCCGAACTTCTGGAACACGGCGTCAATGGCGACGAAATCGCCTGCCGTCCGGGGGGCGAGGAATTCGCGGTGATCCTGCCGGGGCTCTCCCCGGACAATGCGCGCGCCCGCGCCGAACAGCTTCGCGCCGCCGTGCAGGGACTTCATGTACACTATGCCGGCAAGGATCTGCCGCGAATTACCATCTCGGTCGGCGTCGCGCATTACCCCGAGCACGGCCAGACCGTTCAGGAACTGGTGAAAGCTGCCGATGAGGCGCTCTATGACGCGAAAGCGTGCGGCCGAAACACGGTTCGTCAACCTGGCGAGGCATGCACGCGCGGCGCCTCGGAACCGGCGGACGGGTCTCCGGCAACCGGTCCGGTCCGGGATGACCCCGCTCCACATCCCGATCCCCGGCCAGCACCGGATGCAACGCCGCCCTGCGCCAGAAACAAGGCAGCCTGACCGGGGCCTGCAGCCGGAGTTCTTGTTCCGCGTCCAGCATGTTGCGATACTGACTGGGCCCGACACGGAACGGAGTGCCCGCGAATGCCGATCGCCAGATTTGCCCTTGCCATCGCGGCGATACTCCCGGCGGCTGCCACGGCCCATGAATTTACCGTCACCTACATCATTGCCGAAACCGCGCAGCCACAGGCACGCGCTGCCTTCCTGCTGGCCTCGTCGGAACGCGACGGCCACGCGGGCGAAACCTCCGAGGGCCATCTCGGGGGGCTCGATTCGCAACTGGAACTTGTCACCCCCGGCATGCCGGTGCCGGAGTCGGACATCGTCGTGGCCATCGCGCCCGCCACCCTTCCCGCCGATACCGGCACCGCCTGGGCCTTCGCGCTTGACAAGGTGTTCCCCCGCGCGCGCACCGAATTCCTTGACGACGCAGATTTTCCCACCCGTTATCAGGCTCGCTACGGCACCCCGCCCGACGATTCCGCCCGCCTCGTCTATGTGTCCGCCCGCCTGATCGACATTGCGGTGAGGGCCCAGGGAGGCACAGCCGACCGCTCCGCGCTGCAACAGGCCATCTCCGGCTACTGATCCGCCCCCTTCCTCTTGCCGGGAATACTCCGGGGGTGAATGGGCCGCGGACCTGGAGGGGGCAGCGCCCCCTCTGGACAACGCAGCCGCCTTGCCGCAACCCTCGCATCATGAACCTGCACAGCACCTTTCCGGGGGTCATGGACCTGAAGTGGCGCGCAAGACGGCGCCTGCCGAAATTCGTCTGGGAATATCTCGACAGCGGCACCGGGACCGAGGCCACCAAGGCCCGCAACCGCGCAGCGCTCGACCGGGTGGGGTTCATGCCGTCGATCCTGCACGGTCCGCTGGAATGCGACCTTTCCACCACCTTTCTCGGGCACCGCTTTCCCCTGCCTTTCGGCGTGGCTCCCATCGGCATGTCGGGGCTGATCTGGCCCGAAGCGGAGCGCCACCTCGCCCGCAGCGCCGCCCGGGCCGGCATACCATGGACGCTCTCCACCGTTGCCACGCAAAGCCCCGAGGACATGGCGCCGCATCTGGGGGAACATGCGTGGTTTCAGCTATACCCTCCGAAACGGCCCGAGATCCGCCACGACCTGGTGAAACGTGCGCGCGATGCCGGTTTCACCACGCTTGTCCTCACCGCGGACGTTCCCGTGGCGTCCCGGCGCGAACGCCAGACCCGATCGGGCCTGACCCAGCCGCCGAAACTCACCCCCCGGCTGCTGGCTCAGGTGGCGCTGCGGCCGGCATGGGCGCTGGGCATGGCACGGACGGGCATGCCGCGCATGCGGACGCTGGACAAGTATATCGACGGGCAGTTGAAGACCCTGCCACCCACCGCGCATATCGGATACATCCTGCGCACCTCGCCCGACATGGATTACGTGAAATGGCTGCGCGACCACTGGGACGGGCCCTTCATCGTCAAGGGCGTGCTGCGCCCCGAGGATGCCGCCCGGCTTCAGGCGGCAGGCGTCGATGCGCTGTGGGTTTCCAACCACGCCGGCCGCCAGTTCGACGGCGCACCGGCCGCCATCGACGCCCTGCCCTCCATTCGCGCGGCGACGAAACTGCCGCTGATCTTCGACAGCGGCGTGGAAGGCGGGCTCGACATCCTGCGCGCCATCGCGCTGGGCGCAGATTTCGTGATGCTGGGACGGGCCTTCCATTTCGCCCTCGCCGCCCTGGGCGCCGACGGCCCGGACCACCTGATCGATATCCTGAAGCGGGACATGGAAGCGAACATGGGGCAGCTGGGCGCGCGCGATCTGCAAGGCCTGCCGCCGCCGATCCACCTGCCCGAAATGCCGGAAAATCCCGACCGACCGGTCGGCTGAGACAGGAAGTTTCCGCGCACGCCGGCAAGGCTTTGCAAAACTTCCCGCCATTGCGCGGCAAAGTCGCCTGTTGGCGTTATCATGCCGGATCCGCCCTCACCGCGCCTGTACGGAGCGCGTATTACCCCCTACAAACCGCCGCAACTCATCACCCAGCCGAGGCTACACATGACCGAGTTCAAGAAGATCCTGATCGCCAACCGCGGCGAAATCGCGATCCGCGTGATGCGTGCTGCCAACGAGATGGGCAAACGCACGGTGGCAGTCTACGCGGAAGAGGACAAGTTGAGCCTGCACCGCTTCAAGTCGGACGAAGCCTACCGCATCGGCGAAGGGCTGGGGCCGGTCGCGGCCTACCTGTCCATTGACGAAATCATCCGCGTGGCCCGCGAAAGCGGCGCCGACGCGATCCACCCCGGCTATGGGCTTCTGTCCGAAAACCCCGACTTCGTGGATGCCTGCACGGCCGCGGGTATCGCCTTCATCGGCCCGCGCGCCGAAACCATGCGGGCTCTGGGCGACAAGGCCAGCGCCCGGCAGGTGGCCATTGCCGCCGGCGTGCCGGTGATTCCCGCCACCGAGGTGCTGGGCGACGACATGGACGAAATCCGCGCCCAGGCCGATGCCATCGGCTATCCCCTGATGCTCAAGGCCTCATGGGGTGGCGGCGGCCGGGGCATGCGCCCGATCACGGGCCCCGAGGAACTGGCCGAGAAGGTGATGGAGGGCCGGCGCGAAGCCGAGGCCGCCTTCGGCAACGGCGAAGGCTATCTGGAGAAGATGATCTCCCGCGCCCGCCATGTCGAGGTGCAGATCCTCGGCGACCGGCACGGGCAGATCTACCACCTGTACGAGCGCGACTGCTCGGTCCAGCGCCGCAACCAGAAGGTGGTGGAACGCGCCCCCGCCCCCTGGCTGGACGACGCCCGGCGCGCCGAACTGTGCGAGCTGGGCCTGAAGATCGCCCGCGCGGTGGGTTACGAGAACGCCGGCACCGTGGAATTCCTGATGGATGCGGATACGGGCGAATTCTACTTCATTGAGGTCAACCCACGCATCCAGGTCGAACACACGGTGACCGAGGAGGTGACGGGCATCGACATCGTGCGCGCCCAGATCATGATCGCCGAAGGCAAATCCATTGCCGAGGCCACCGGCATGGCCGCGCAGGAGGATATCCGCCTGAACGGTCACGCCCTGCAGACCCGGATCACCACCGAGGATCCGCAGAACAACTTCATCCCCGATTACGGCCGCATCACCGCCTATCGCAGCGCCACCGGCATGGGCATCCGGCTGGATGGCGGCACCGCCTATTCGGGCGGCGTCATCACCCGCTATTACGACAGCCTGCTGACGAAGGTCACCGCCTGGGCCCC
>JALTNO010000243.1 GCA_027000645.1 Paracoccaceae bacterium
CCTCAAGGAGACCGAGTTCCGCTTCAACAACCGCAAGAATGACCTCTACAAGACCCTGCTCAAATCGTGCAGAATGAAACCGCTCAGACACTGAGCTGGTATAGACCCTTCCGGCAAGATGAAGGGGAATTGCGCATCCCGGCCCTGCGTGCATGATGGGCGCGGGCAAGAGGGAGTTGCAATGGTTGCCGAGACGTTTCTGGAGACGCCGCAGGGGCGGCGGCTGGCCTATCATCGCAGCGAGGGGCGCGGGCCGTGGATCGTGTTCCTGGGCGGGCTGAAGTCGGACATGGAGGGCACCAAGGCGGTGCATCTTGAGGCCTGGGCGCGGGCACAGGGGCGGGCCTTTCTGCGGTTCGACTATTCCGGGCATGGGCAAAGCAGCGGGCGTTTCGAGGAAGGCTGCATCGGCGACTGGCACGAGGATACGGTGGCGGCGGTTTCGGCGCTGACCGAGGGGCCGGTGGTGCCGGTGGGCTCGTCGATGGGGGGGTGGCAGGCGCTGCTGCTGGCCCGCGCCATGCCGGGGCGCATTGCCGGCATGGTGACCATCGCCGCAGCACCGGATTTCACCGAGGACGGGTATTGGGCGAATTTCTCGGAGGCGCAGAAGCGGGCGCTGGAAGAGGTGGGGCACGTGGAGCTGCCCTCGGACTACATGGAGCCCTATATCGTCACCGCCCGGATGATCGAGGATGGGCGGCGGCATCTGGTTCTGCGCGCGCCGCTTCGGTTGCCGTTTCCGGTGCGCTGCCTGCAGGGGACGGCGGATACGGCGGTTTCGACGGCGACGGCCTTGCGGTTGCTGGAGCATGCCGACTGCCCGGACATGCGGCTGACGCTGGTGAAGGGGGCCGATCACCGCTTTTCCGACGAACGCTGCCTGGGGATCATCGAGCGCGCCGTTCTGGACGTTCTGGGGGGCGGGTGAGGATGGTCGAACCTCTGGTCTTCCTGCCGGGGATGATGTGCGATTCCCGGCTGTTCGAGCCGCAGCTTGCCGTGTTTTCGCGCGAGCGCGCGGTCATGGTGGCGCCGATTTCCCTGGGCGAGCGGATCGAATCGATCGCCGAGGCGATTCTGGATCAGCTGCCGCGCCGGTTCGCTCTGGCCGGGCTGAGCATGGGCGGGATCGTGGCGATGGAAGTTCTGCGCCGGGTGCCCGACCGGGTGACGCGGATCTGCCTGATGGACACCGATCCCCTGTCCGAGCCGCCGCAGATCGCCGCTCTGCGCGAGCCGTGGATCGCGCAGGCGCGGGCCGGGCGGCTGGGCGAGGTGATGCGCGAGGCGCTGAGGCCGTCCTTCCTGGCGCCGGGGCCGCAGCGGATGGTGATACTCGAAAAGATGTATGCCATGGCCGAAGAGCTGGGGCCGGAGCTGTTCATCCGCCAGTCGCGCGCGCTGCAGCGGCGCCCCGATCAGCAGGGAACCTTGCGCAAGTGCCAGGTGCCGGCGCTGGTGCTGTGCGGCGAACATGATGCGCTGACCCCGGTGAAACGTCACGAGTTCATGGCTGCGCTGATCCCGGATGCGCGGCTGGAGATCGTCTCCGGCGCCGGCCACCTGCCGACGCTGGAGCGGCCCGAGGAGGTGACGCGGGCCATGCGGGGGTGGCTGGATCAGTCACCCGCGTGATCGCGCAGGGCGGCGCGTTCGTCGGGGGCGGGGATGCGGGCGGGCGCGATCGGTCTGCCGGCCTTGTCGAAGAAGGGGTTGTCCCGCCAGCGGCCGGACAGGGCGGCCGCGGCCATGCGTGTGAAGATACCGGCGGCCATGCGGCCTCCGCCCTCGGTGCGGACCTTGCCGGCCGCGTCGCGCCGGAACAGCCGGATGCGCGCCGGGGGCAGGCGGCCGGGGTCGTCGAGCCGCGCCACCGCCACGCCGGCTGCCTTTTGCCGGCGCGAGGCGAGCGTGTTGAAAAGCGGGGCCCCGCAGCAGGTTGCGTACCACCGCATGAGCCCCCTGGGCGTCAGCCGGAGCAGGCCGACGCGGTCCAGCCCTGTCTCGAAGGTGATCATGTCCGGTGTGATCTGAAGCAGATCGACTCCATCGGGGGCGGGGTCAGGCTGTCCCAGAAGGCGCTGCGCGTCGCGGCAATCGCGGCAGAAGCAGGTCAGCCGCGTGCCCCGGGCTGCGGCCCGTGGCGAGAGGTGGCCGCGGACAGCCCCGCAGGTGCATGAGAAGCCGAGCGGTTCGTCCTGTCCGGGCCCAGCCATCGGGCTATTTCGCCGCCGCGCTGCGATTTGCCGGCTTGCGCGTGCGGGTCTTGCCGCGGCTGTTGGCGTCCATGAAGCTGATCACCAGAGGGCGGATGTTGTCGCGCCACGACCGCCCGGCGAAGATGCCGTAATGGCCTGCATCGGGTTCGAGGTGATGGGCCTTGCGGTTGTCGGCAAGGCCGGTGGTGAGGTCAAGCGCGGCGATGCACTGGCCGGGGGCGGAAATATCGTCCTTGCCGCCTTCGACTGTCATCACCGCGACATCGGTGATCTTGCCGATATCCACCCGGTGGCCCTTCACCGTGAATTCGTTTCGGGCGATTTCGCGCTTCTTGAAGATGCGCTCGACGGTGGAAAGGTAGAACTCGGCGGTCATGTCCATCACCGCGAGATATTCGTCGTAGAACCGGTTGTGGGCATCGTGATCCGAAGCCTCGCCGCGCATCACGCGATTGATCTGTTCGCTGAAGGCGGAGGCGTGGCGTTCCATGTTCATGGACATGAACGAGGCCAGTTGCAGAAGGCCCGGATAGACCATCCGGCCCACGCCCTTGTACTTGAAGCCCACGCGCTGGATCGCCATTTCCTCAAGCTGGCCCATGGTCACGCGGCGGCCGAAATCGGTCACCTCGGTGGGGGTGGCGTCGGGGTCGATCGGGCCGCCGATCAGGGTCAGCGTCTGCGGCTGTGCCCTGGGGTCGCGCTCGGCCAGGTAGGCGGTCGCGGCCAGCGTCAGCGGTGCCGGTTGGCAGACGGCGATCACATGGGTGTCGGGCCCCAGTTCGCGCATGAAATCGACAAGGTAGAGCGTGTAGTCCTCGATGTCGAACTTGCCCTCCGACACGGGAATGTCGCGGGCATTGTGCCAGTCGGTGACATAGACGTCGCAGTTGACGATCAGGCTCTTGACCGTGCTGCGCAGCAGCGTGGCATAGTGCCCCGACATGGGCGCGACCAGAAGCACCTTGCGCGGCATCGGCTTGCGCCCGATGACGCGAAACTCGATCAGGTCGCCGAAGGGGCGTTCCACCACCGGCAGGATTTCCACCAGGTGATCCTTGCCGTCCTCGCAGGTGAAGGTGCGGATGCCCCAGTCCGGCCTGGCGACCATGCGCTGATAGGTGCGTTCGGTCACTTCGCCCCAGGCGGCCATCCAGTCGAGCATCGGGTTTGGCACCATGCTGAATACCGGGTAGGAGGCGAAGGAAAGTGCCGTCGCGCCCAGCCACTGGTTGGCGTTGCGGGCCGACTCCATCAGGTCATAGGTCATCAGGTAACGCATTCGGAGCTCCTTCGCGCGTCCACAAGCCACTGGGCCATTCGCCGCTTCCCCCCCGGCGACGGCCACGTTATTCTGCACAGCAGCGAGAGTATGAGGGATTTGTTAAAATGACAACAAGCGAAGATGGCGCAACCGTTCCGGCCGCCGTGAACCTTGAGAAGCTCAAGGAGAACATGGCCCGGGTCGAGGAGCTTTCCAGGCGCCTGATCGAGGTGATGTCCCGCAAGACCTCGCTCAATCCGGCCCTGACCGCGCCCGATCACGAAGTTCTCGCCAAGGCGGCCATGGCGTTCTGGACGCAGGCCATGCAGAACCCGGCCAGGCTGATGGAGCAGCAGGTGGAATACTGGAGCCGGTCGGTTCTGAATTTCGCCGAGGCCCAGCGGGCGCTGACCGGGCTGGACCGCGGGGAGGACGAGGAAGGCGAGAGCAGGGGCGACCGGCGCTTTTCCAACCCGTTGTGGAACACCAATCCCTATTTCAACCTCATCAAGCAGCAGTATCTGACCAATGCCGAGGCGCTGCAGAGGGCAGTCGACTCGGTCGAGGACATGGACGAGAAGGAAAAGCGGCGGCTGTCCCATTTCACCCGTCAGATCATCGACATGATGGCGCCGACGAATTTCCTGCCGACCAACCCGGATGCCTTGCAGAAGGCGCTGGAAACGGATGGTGAATCGCTGGTCCGGGGGCTGGAGAACCTGGTGGCGGATCTCGAGGCCAATGACGGCGAGCTGGTGGTGCGGCTGGCCGACGAAAGCGCCTTCGAGATCGGCGGCAACATCGCCACCGCGCCGGGCGAGGTGGTGTTCCGCAACCGGCTGATGGAGCTGATCCAGTACGCTCCGACCACCGAAACCGTGTATCGGACGCCGATCGTCCTCTTCCCGCCCTGGATCAACAAGTTCTACATCCTCGACCTGAAGGCGCAAAACAGCCTGGTCCGCTGGATCGTCGATCAGGGCTATACCCTGTTCGTGGTCAGCTGGGTGAACCCGGACGCGTCCTTCGCCGATGTGGGCATGGAGGATTATGTCGAGGAAGGCTTCCTGACCGCGATCGCGGAGGCGAAGAAGATCTGCGGCGTTCGCCAGGTGAATGCGGTGGGCTACTGCATCGCCGGCACCACGCTGGCGCTGACGCTGGCGCTGCTCAAGCAGCGCGGCGACCGGTCGGTGAAATCGGCAACCTTCTTCACCGCGCTGACCGATTTTTCCGATCAGGGCCTGTTCACGCCCTTCCTGCACGAGGATTTCGTCGACGAGATCGAAAAGGAGGTGAAGGAGCACGGGGTGCTGCGCTCGTTCATCATGGCCCGCACCATGAGCTATCTGCGGGCCAACGATCTGGTCTATCTGCCGGCCATTCGCAGCTACATGCTGGGCGAGACGCCGCCGGCCTTCGATCTGCTCTACTGGAACGGCGACGGCACCAACCTGCCGGCCCGGATGGTGATGCAGTACCTGCGCGGCCTGTGTCTGCGCAACGAGTTCGTCACCGACGGGTTCGAACTGATGGGCCATCGCCTGCACGTGCGCGACGTGAGCGTGCCGCTGATGGCGATCACCTGTGAAAGCGACCACATCGCGCCGTGGAAGGATTGCTATCGTGGCGTGCAGATGATGGGGGCGAAAGACAAGACTTTCGTCGTCTCGGAATCGGGGCATATCGCCGGGGTCGTGAACCCGCCCAGCAAGAAGAAATACGGCCACTATACCAATGACGATCTGGGCCAGGATGCCGAAGGCTGGATGGCAGGGGCCACGTATCATCAGGGGTCGTGGTGGCCGCGCTGGGAGGCATGGCTGCGACCGCGCTCGGGCAAGAAGGTTCCCGCCCGCAAACCGGGCGATTCGACTCACCCGCCGCTGTGCCCCGCGCCGGGCACCTACGTGAAGGCGCGGGCAAGCCGTTGATATCGAGTTGAAACTTTTTTGCTGCATCGCGGCATTTTTTTCTTGAAATGCTGCGTTGCAGAATGCATATTGTCCTCAGACAGGATGACGCGATCCGGGACGATCCCGGAAAGCATGAAAGGATCAGGACATGGCAAAGACTCAGGATTTCACCGGCATCATGAAAGACTTCATGGGTGCATTCCCCGTTGACGCATCGGCGCTGGAAGGCGCCTTCAAGAACACCGCGGCGCTGAACGAAAAGCTGACCGGCGTGGCGCTGAACGCCGCCGAGAAATCGGCCGAGCTGTCGAACAAGTGGACCAAGGACACCATCGCCAAGCTGGCCGAAGTGTCCAAGGCCAAGGCCGAGCCCGCCGACTACGCCAAGGCTTTCGCCGATTTCGCCAGCTCCTCGGCCGAAGTGGCAGCCGAGAACATGGCCGCCTTCGCCGAGATCGCCAAGAAGGTTCAGATGGATACCGTCGAGCTTCTGATGGCCGCCGGCAAGACCGCCGCCGAGGACGCGACCGCCGCGGTCAAGAAGGCGACCAGCGAAGTCACCGCCGCCACCAGGAAAGCGGCCGCGAAGTAAGAACAAGGACATCATTGCACCAACCCTCCTCCTCCCAGTCGGTGCAATTGTCAGGGCGGGCCTCGGGCCCGCCCGTTTTCTTGTCAGGCTCCGAAACGGCCGCCTGCGCGTAGCCGTCGGGAAAGGGGACCGGCCCGTTCGCGCCGCTCTTTCATTTTGTTCTGCGCTCGCATAGTGTTTTCTGCATCGCAATGTCGGGGAGGAAACGAGGTGGCCGACAAGGACAAACCCCTTCTGATAAAACGCTACGCGAGCCGGCGGCTCTACAATACCGAGACCAGCGATTACGTGACGCTCGAGGATATCGCCGGTTTCATCCGTGACGGGCGCGAAGTGCAGATCATCGACCTCAAGACCGGCGACGACCTGACCCGACAATACCTGCTCCAGATCATCGCCGAACACGAAAGCCGGGGCGAGAATGTGTTGCCGGTGAACGTTCTCAACGATCTGGTGCGCGCCTACATGCTGCCCGGCGGCGGGGTGATGCCGCAGTTCCTGCAGAAATCCTTCGAGATGCTGCGCGAGAGTCAGGCCAGGATCATGGAAAACATGAACGCCTTGAACCCGATGTCGAAGATGCCGGGATTCGAGGCGATCCAGGCCCAGCAGCAGGCGTTCCTGAAGGCGATGACCGCGGGGCTGGGCAGCCAGTGGTCGGGGCCGGGGCAGGAAGGCGCGGATGACGAGGGCGGCAAGGGCGGTGGCAGCGCCGAGGACCTGGAGGCGATCCGCAAGCAGCTGGCCGAGCTGCAGGAGAAGCTGTCCAGGATGAGCTGAAGCTTCGCTTCGGGGTCAGGTTCCGAAGGCGCGGGCCGGTCCTGCCGCCTCGTTCACCGCATCCAGAAGGATGTCGGCGATCAGGTCCAGCTCGGCGCGGTCCAGATGCACCGGCAGGCGCACGTCGCAGGCCCGCATCAGCATGGCGCGGGTGCGCGGCAGATCCGGCAGATCGGGCAGGAACCGCCAGTTCCAGAAGGCGCGCGCATTGTCGGTGCTCATCCCGAAGACCTGCACGCCTACCCCGCGCGCCGCCGCGGCTTCGACGAAGGCGCGGGTCTGGTCGTCGCTCAGGCCGCGCAGGTTGAACTGGATGGAATCGGGGGCGCGTTCCTCGCCGGGCAGAGGGGTGGGCACCTCGATCCAGGGCGAGGCGCTCAGCCGCGCGGCCACGTGATCGTGGTTGGCGCGGCCCTGGCGGACGCGGCGCGCCAGTTCGGGAAGCTGCGGGCGGATCACCGCCGCCGCCAGGTTGGACATGCGCAGATTGTAGAGCGGCAGCCGGTTCTGCCACCGGGCAAAGGCATCCTGCAGCACGGGATGCTTTTTCCAGTTGTGTTCGTAGGCCCCCGACAGGATCACCGCCCGCGCGATCAGGTCGGCATCATCGCTGACCATGATCCCCCCTTCGCCGGCATTGATCATCTTGTAGGACTGGAAGGAAAAGCAGCCTGCCCGTCCGATGGTGCCGATATTGCGCCCGCCCCATCTGGTGCCCAGCGAATGCGCCGCGTCCTCGATCACCGGAACATTGCGGGCATCGCAGGCGGCCATGATCGCGTCCATGTCCGAGGTGTGCCCGCGCATGTGGCTGATGATGACCGCCTGCACGTTCTCCAGCTTCGCGGTGAAATCGTCCAGATCCACCCGGTAGTCGTCGCCCACCTCGCACAGCACCGGCACGCAGTCGGCATGCACCACCGAGGACGGCACGGCCGCGAAAGTGAATCCGGGGATCAGCACCCGCGCGTCCCGCGGTAGGCCCAGCGCCTTGAGCGACAGGAACAGCGCCGCCGAACAGGACGACACCGCCAGCGCATAGCGCGCCCCGATCAGGGCGGCAAATTCGGTCTCCAGCAGCGATACCGGGGCGTTTTCGGGCGCGGTGTAGCGGAACAGGTCGCCCGACTGCAAAAGCGCCTCGACGGCATCGCGCGCGGCATCGGGGATGGGTTCGGCCTGATGAACGTCGGGAGCCTGCTGCATATTCCGGTTTCCTTAATTCGTATTTCGGAAATTCTAAATCAGGCGCCCTGTCATGCCAAGAGCCAGTTCCCGCCCGCGCCCGTCCGGGTGGTCGCCGGTGAGGGGGCGCGGCCCCCTCTTGCCCCTGCAGGGCAACTCACCCCCGGAGTATCTGGGGCAAGAGGAAGGAGGCGGTGCTGCCGGCGGGGTCCCCGCGGCGAGATTGTCGAAGAGCCCCGTTTCCCGTCCGGTTTTCAGATGCCCAGCCGGTCGCGCAGGGCGTACCAGGTCATGGCCAGCACCAGAAGCGGCGTGCGCAGCCCCGGACCACCGGGGAAGGGGGGCACCGGCAGCCGCGCCATGGTGTCGAAGCCTTCCGTCTCGCCCCGGATGGCCAGCGCCACAAGCTGCCCCGCCTGGGTGGCGTTGCCGACCCCGTGGCCGGAATAGCCCGAGGCCGACAGGATGTTGGGCGCCACCCGCGCCAGATAGGGCAGGCGCTTCATGGTGATGGCCAGCGTGCCGCCCCATGCGTAGTCGATGCGCACGTCGCGCAGATGGGGAAAGACCTTCGTCATCGGCTTGCGCACCACCGCCGGGATGTCGCGGGGAAAGCGGTAGCCGTAGCTTTCGCCGCCGCCGAACAGCAGCCGCCCGTCGGGGCTGAGGCGGAAATAGTTGATGACAAAGCGGCTGTCGGCCACCGCCACGTCGCGGGCCAGCACCCGCCGGGCATTCTCGCCCAGGGGTTCGGTCGCGACGATGAAGTTGTTGATCGGCATCACCCTTGCCGCCACCTTGCGGTTGAGCCCGCCCAGATAGCCGTTGCAGGCCAGGATGACGTGATCGGCCACCACCCGTCCCTTCTCGGTGCGCACCACCGCCGGGCGGCGCTCCTCGACATGGTGGACCTGTGTGTTCTCGTGGATGCGCACCCCCGCCTCGGCCGCCGCCCGCGCCAGCCCCAGCGCGAAGTTGAGCGGGTGCAGATGCGCGCCCCCCATGTCGAGACAGCCGCCGCGATAGTCCGGCGAGGGACAGATCGCCCGGCAGGCCTCGGCGTCGAGAAGCTCGATCCGGTCGTAGCCGTAGCGCTCGCGCAGCAGCGTGCCGTATTCGTGCAGATGGCGCACATCCGCCGGGGTCGAGCCGGTCCACAGGATGCCCGGCCTGAGGTCGCAGTCGATACGGTGGCGCGCGATCAGGTCCCGCACCAGCGCCTTGGCGTCCTCGCCCATCTGCCACAGCTTCGCGGCGTCGTCGCGCCCGACCAGGTTCTCCAGCCGGTCCTGTTCCACCCGCTGGCCGCTGCCCAGCTGCCCGCCGTTGCGCCCCGAGGCACCGAAACCCACCCGGTGCGCCTCGATCAGCACCACGTCCAGCCCGGCTTCGGCCAGGTGCAGCGCCGCCGACAGGCCGGTATAGCCCGCGCCCACCACGCAGACATCGGCCCGCGTCTCGCCCCGCAGGGGCGGAAAAGGGTCCAGAGGGCGGGCGGTGGCGGCGTACCAGCTTTGCGGATATTCCCCGCGCCGGTCGTTGGAATATAGCAGGTTCATGCTGCGCCTCCCTCGGCCGGCGGCGGCCTCAGACGTTCAGAAGCAGGTGCTCGCGCTCCCAGGGAGAGATCACCTGCAGGAATTCCTCGTATTCGGCGCGTTTCACCGCCAGATAGACGCGGGCGAATTCCGGGCCGAGGATGTCGTGCAATGCGCTTGCGGCTTCGAACTGGTCCAGCGCCTCGCCCATCACCTGGGGGATGTCGCCCTCGCCGCGATAGGCATCGGTCTTGCACTGCTTGCGCGGCCACAGCTCGTTGACCATGCCCAGATAGCCGCAGGCCAACGAGGCGGCGATGCCCAGATAGGGGTTGCAGTCCATGCCGGCGATGCGGTTTTCGATCCGCCGCGCCTCGGGGCCAGAAAGCGGGATGCGCAGCCCCGTGGTACGGTTGTCGCGGCCCCATTCCAGATTGATCGGCGCGGCGAAGTCCTTCACGTAGCGGCGGTAGCTGTTCACATAGGGGGCCATGATGGCGATGGCTTCGGGCATGTGCGTCTGCAGCCCGCCGAGAAAGCCGAAGAACAGGTCGGTCTCGCCCCCTTGCGGGCCGGAAAAGAGGTTTCGCCCGGTTTCCATGTCCACCACCGAATGATGGATGTGCATGGCGCTGCCGGGTTCGTCCTCGATCGGCTTGGCCATGAAGGTGGCGAAGCTGTCGTGGCGCAGCGCCGCCTCGCGGATCAGGCGCTTGAAGTAGAACACCTCGTCGGCCAGCTTCACCGGATCGCCGTGGCGCAGGTTGATCTCAAGCTGCCCGGCGCCGCCCTCCTGGGTGATGCCGTCGATCTCGAAGCCCTGGGCCTCGGCGAAGTCGTAGATGTCGTCGATCACGGGGCCGAACTCGTCCACCGCGGTGACCGAATAGGCCTGCCGCGCCGCCGCCGGGCGGCCGGAACGGCCCATCATCGGCTCGATCGGGCGGGCCGGGTCGAGATTGCGGGCGACGATATAGAATTCCATCTCGGGCGCCACGATCGGCTCCCACCCGCGGTCGCGGTAGAGCTGCACCACCTTTCTGAGCACGTTGCGCGGGCTGAAGGGGATCGGGTTGCCGTCGCGATCATGGGCGTCATGGATGACCTGCAGCGTCCAGTCGGCGGTCCATGGCGCGGCGGAGGCGGTGCCCATGTCCGGGGTCAGGATCATGTCGCGTTCGATATAGCCCTCGTCGCCCGCGGCGCGGCTCCATTCGCCGGTGATGGTCTGGAAGAAGATGCTGTCGGGCAGGTGGAACTGTGCCTGCCGGGCGAATTTCGAGGCCGGCACCGCCTTGCCGCGGGCAATGCCCGGCAGGTCGGGAATGATGCATTCCACCTCATCCAGGCGCCTGCCGTCCAGATAGGCGCGCGCGGCCTCGGGCAACTGGTCTGTCCATGTCCTGGCCATCAGGCCCTCGCTTTCCGTTCGGTCGTGTCGGTCTTGTCGGTTCCGGCGTGCCGGAGGAAGAATCGGGCCATGTCGTCGGCCAGCTCTGCGGCATCGGTCGCCTCGTTCAGCCGCGCTGCCGCCTCGTCCAGAACCGCGTCGGGCACCACGCCGCGACCGCGGTTTTCGATCAGGCCGCGGATGAAGGCGTTGTCGAATTCGGGGTGGGGCTGAAGCGTCCAGACGTGATCGCCGTAGGCCAGCGCGGCGAATCTGCAGAAATCGTTGCTGCCCACCACCCGGGCGCCCTCGGGCGGTTCGGTCACCTGGTCCTGGTGCCAGGCGTTCAGAGCCACCTTGCGCCCGCCCAGGTCGTATTCGGTCCGCCCCACCGCCCAGCCGCCGGAGAACTTCTCGACCCGGCCGCCCAGGGCCCGGGCGATGATCTGGTGGCCGAAGCAGATGCCGATGAGCGGCAGTCTGCGCGCGTGGATGTCGCGGATCAGTTGCTCGAGCGGGGCGATCCAGGGCAACTCGTCATAGACCCCGTGGCGCGAGCCGGTGATCAGCCAGCCATCGGCGGCTTCGGGGCCGGGGGGGAACTGCCCGTCGAGCACCGTCCAGGTTTCAAAGTCGAATCCATGCCCCGAGAGAAGCTCGCGGAACATCCGGTCGTAATCGCCCGCCCGTTCGATCATGTCGTCGGGGGCGTGTCCGGTCAGGAGAATGCCGATCTTCATGTCTCACCATTGCTTTCGGCCCATGCCGGGCGCCGGAGGGCGCTGCGTCAGACCGATTCGAGGTAGATGTCGATGCGTTCGGGCGGCGACAGATCCGGTATGTAGCCCAGTTCCTGCCGCTTGGTCATCACATAGTTGCGGATCAGTTCCGGCGCAAATATCCGCGCCACCTCGGCGTCGGTTTCAAAGCGGTCGATGGCGTCCGCCCATTGCGAAGGGATGCGGGGAAGGTCCTGCTCATAGGCATTTCCGGTCACCGGGGCGGGGGGGAGGCGTGCGTCCTCGATCCCGTTCAGGGCCGCGCCCAGCACTGCCGCGATCACCAGATAGGGGTTCACGTCCGCCCCCGCCACCCGTTGTTCGATCCGCCGCGCCGCCGGATCACCGCCGGGCACGCGCAGCGCGGCGGTGCGGTTTTCATGCGCCCAGCAGATGCCGGTGGGCGCGTGTGCGCCGGGGACGATCCGGGCGTAGCTGTTTTCGTGCGGGAAAAAGACCAGCGCGGTTCCGGGCAGGGCCGCGAGGCAGCCGGCAATGGCGTGCATGAGGCTGTCGCTGCCCCGCGCGCTGCCATCGTCGAAGACGTTGCGCCCCTCCTCGTCAAGGACCGAGAAATGCATGTGCATCCCCGATCCGGCACGGTCTTCATAGGGTTTGGCCATGAACGAGGCGGCAAACCCGTGGCGCCGGGCCATGCCCTTGACCAGCATCTTGAACAGCCACGCGTCGTCGGCGGCACGCAGCGCGTCGGCGCTGTGCATGAGGTTGATCTCGAACTGGCCCGGGCCGGCCTCGGAAATGGCCGTATCGGCGGGGATGTCCATGGCCTCGCAGGCATCGTAGAGCGCGGTGAAGAACGGGTCGAAACGCTCAAGCGCCCTGAGCGACAGGATTTCGCCCGCCCGCCGCCGCCGGCCCGAGCGGGGCGAGGGCGGCACCTGCGGCCTCTCGCCGGAATCGTCGATCAGGAAGAATTCCAGCTCCACCGCCACCACCGGGGTCAGCCCGCGTTCGCGGTATCGCCGCACCACCCGGTCAAGGGCATGGCGCGGATCGCCGGCAAAGGGGCGCCCGTCGTCGTGAAACATCCAGATCGGCAGCAGCGCCGAGGGCGTTTCGAGCCACGGCATCGGCACGAAGCCGCGCTCGGTCGGGCGCAGCACCCCGTCGCGATCCCCGGTTTCCAGCACCAGCGGGCTGCCGAGAATGTCCTCGCCCCGGATGTCGAGGTTGAGCGCTGAAAGCGGGAAGCGGATGCCGCCCCCGGTCGCCTTGTCGGCGCGATGCGCAGGGATCCGCTTCCCGCGCGGCTGGCCGTTGAGGTCGGATGCGGCCGCATGCACGGCACGGATACGGGGGTTGTGCCGAAGCCAGTCATGCGTGTTCATGGGACACCGCCGCGCGTGCTGAATAATTTGATCAAATTTCTAATATCGGAAACGGGGAAATGGCAAGCGGAATTTCCTGCGCCCGATTGCGGCGCGCATTGCGGGACGGCCGTGGCGGTGGCGGATCAGCGAAGGAAATTGGGGCGGAATCGGATTCTGGCCCGGCTTTCCTGCGGCAGGTGGCGGTTCAGGTAACGGTTGGCGAGGCCGAAGATCCATATGATGGCCAGGGTCAGCAGGATGAAGTACATCGCCAGGATCGGGTAGGGGATGAACGGGTTGAAGGTCTTGTCCGCGAAGTAGTTGGCGTAATAGAGCGCATCGCCCTTCTGCCGCCACGCCGGAAAGCCCGAGAAGAACACCAGCGTGGTGGCATGGAACATGAAGATCGCCTCGTTGGTATAGGCCGGCCAGGCCAGCCGCAGCATGGTCGGCCAGATGATCCGCCGGAACCGGGGCCAGCCGGACATGCCATAGGCATCCGCGGCCTCGACCTCGCCTTTCGGGATCGACTGCAGCGCGCCATGGAAGATTTCTCCCGAATAGGCCGAGGTATTGAGGAACAGCACGATCAGCGCCCCCAGCCAGGCCGAGGTGAACGGGTCGAAGAACGGGTTGACGCCCTTGAGACTGAGGAACAGGAAATAGGCAAAGAAGAACTGGATGAAGAGAGGCGAGCCGCGGAACACGAAGATGAACCACTCGGCCGGCTTGCGCAGCCAGCGACGGCGCGACCCCTTGGCCACAGCCACCGCCGTGGCCAGGAAGAACCCGAACAGCAGCGCCAGCGTGCCGAAATAGATGTTCCAGATCATGCCCGAGCCGATCAGCGTGAACTGCTGGCACAGGGTGAAGTCGGACCGGGGCAGAAGCCGCTCTCCGATGCCGATGGCGCGCAGCCCGTAGGCGGCGATCGTGTCGAGGCACTCCATCACGCGGCGGCCTTTCTCTGCGCTTCGCCGGCCAGCGTGGCCTGCCCGCGCGACAGGCGCCGGGTGATCCGCTCCAGCACGATTTCGGACAGTCTGGTGAAGCCGAGGTAGAAGATGAGCAGCGCCAGGAAATACCACATCCGCCAGTCCGGGTGCGGGTACGAGGAGAACTTGGCCATCTTCGCCCCGCCCAGCTCGCGCGCCCAGTAGACGATATCCTCGACCCCCAGCAGGAACAGCAGCGGCGTGGCCTTGATCAGCACCATCCACAGGTTGCCCAGGCCGGGCAGCGCATAGACCCACATCTGCGGCACGAGGATGCGCCAGAAGGTCTGGCGGCGGGTCATGCCGTAGGCCTCGGCGGTTTCGATCTGCGCCCTCGGCACCGCGCGCATGGCGCCATAGAGGACATTGGCCGAAAACGCGCCATAGACGAGGGCAAAGGTCAGGATCGCCAGCGAAAAGCCATAGATCTCGTGCCATATCTGGGGAGAGGTCGACAGCGGCAGCTTGGCCTCGGGGCAGACGATGAAGTCGTTGCCCTGCCGGATCGGCTGATCCCAGTCGGGGCACTTGATCTTGTGCC
>JALTNO010000244.1 GCA_027000645.1 Paracoccaceae bacterium
CTGGTGGCGCGCAAGGCGCACGCGCTGGGCCTGAAGCCGAAGCCCTGGGTCAAGACCTCGCTGGCGCCGGGCAGCCAGGTGGTGACCGAATATCTGCAGGCGGCGGGCCTGCAGGAGGATCTGGACGCGCTGGGCTTCAACCTGGTGGGCTATGGCTGCACCACCTGCATCGGCAATTCGGGGCCGCTGGCACCCGAGATTTCCAAGGCCATCCGCGAGGGCGATCTGGTCGCCACCTCCGTGCTGTCGGGCAACCGCAACTTCGAGGGCCGGATCAGCCCCGACGTGCGCGCCAACTACCTGGCCAGCCCGCCGCTGGTGGTGGCCTATGCGCTTGCCGGAGACATGAATATTGACCTCACGCGCGACCCGATCGGCAAGGACCGCGAGGGCAACGACGTCTATCTGAAGGACATCTGGCCGACCAACCGCGAAATCGCCGACCTCGTGCACGAAACCGTCACCCGCGAGGCGTTCCGGAAGAAATATGCCGACGTCTTCAAGGGCGACGAAAAATGGCAGGGGGTGGAAACCACCGATGCGGAAACCTATGACTGGCCGGCCGGATCGACCTATATCCAGAACCCGCCCTATTTCCGGGACATGTCCCCCGAAAAGGGCGAAATCACCAATGTGGAAGATGCGCGCATCCTGCTGCTGCTGGGCGACATGATCACCACCGACCACATCAGCCCGGCCGGCGCCATCGCCCCCGACAGCCCGGCGGCGAAATACCTGGTCGAACACCAGGTGGCGCCCAGGGATTTCAACTCCTACGGCTCGCGCCGCGGCAATCACGAGGTGATGATGCGCGGCACCTTCGCCAATATCCGCATCCGCAACGAGATGCTCGACGGCATCGAGGGCGGCTATACCAGGGGCCCAGACGGCGAGGTGACCAGCGTCTTCGACGCCGCCATGGCGTGGAAGGAACGGGGCACCCCGCTGGTGGTGATCGGCGGCGCCCAGTATGGCGCGGGATCGAGCCGCGACTGGGCGGCCAAGGGCACGGCGCTGCTGGGGGTGAAGGCGGTGATCGCCGAGAGCTTCGAGCGCATCCACCGCTCCAACCTCGTGGGCATGGGGGTGATCCCCTTCGAATTCACCGGCTCCGACAACCGCACCTCGCTGGGGCTGACCGGGGACGAGGTGATCTCGATCCGCGGACTCGACAGCATCGAACCGCTTGCCGAAGTGCCTTGCGACATCACCTATGCGGACGGGACGACGAAGACGATCACGCTCAAGTGCCGGATCGATACCGCGCCCGAGATCGAGTATGTCGAACATGGCGGCGTGCTGCACTACGTCCTGAGGAACCTGGCCCGCGGCTGATCCCGGCCCGACCGAATCGGCAATCCCCCCGGCGCAATCGCGCCGGGGGTTTTTCTTGCGTCGCGTGCGGGACGGATCCCTGCCGGGTTCGATATCGCCTCGGTGATGCGAAAAAAGCGGCCGAAATCCACGCCGGGCGGGGGTCCTGTAAGCCTGCTGCAAGGTTGGGCGTCATATACGGCCGAGGCAACGACGGATACCGCGCCCGCGCGGATCCGCACCCTGACATGAACCGAGGACACGAACATGCCTGCGCTCGAACAGTTTCATCCGATGATTCTCCATTTCCCGATCGTCCTGATCGTCGTGCTCGCGACGATCGACCTGATCGCCGTGGCCCGCGGCCTGCCGCTGGGCGGGCGGGATACCTATGCCTCGATGGCGGCCGCCTTCGCGGTTGCGGGCGGCCTTTCGGCGGTGCTGACGGCGATGCTGGGCGATGCCGCGCTGGATATCGCGCAGACGCGCGGCTTTTCCCCGGACCTGTTCGAAACGCATGAAGGCCTCGGCTGGACCACGGCCATCGTCTTCGGCCTCTGGGGCGCGATCCGGGCCGCCCTGTGGTGGAAGCGGACAGCGCTGGAAGGCGGGCGCAAGACGGCCGTGGCAGCGGTCGACGTGGCGCTGGTGCTGCTGGTCGTGACGGCGGCCTATTTCGGCGGCCAGCTCGTCTATGAGCACGGGGTGAACATCCAGGCCCTGGCCAACTGAAGCCCCCGATCTGCGAAGGTTCCGAACCTGTCGGCGGGCGGAGAGCGATCTTCGCCCGTTTCCGCGTCTCGCGCGCGGCAATGGCGATGAGCAAGGGTGCGGTCCGGCAAACGCCCTATTCGATTTTCCGTGCCTCTTCGATCATCGGCATGATGGTCTGTTCCAGAACCCGCCTGGTGATCGGGCCGGCATAGCGGTTCGCCACCCTGCCCCTGCCATCGATGATGAAGGTCTCGGGGGCTCCGAAGATCTCCCAGTCGATCTTGGTCTGCGCCGTCACCGCCTGCCCCTGCGCGGCATAGGGGTTGCCCCGCTCGGCCAGGTATTCCAGTGCCTTGTCCTCGGAATCGTCAAAGTCGATGCCGTAGATCGGCACGCCGAGGTTGCGGCTCATCCACATGAGCGTCGGATGCTCGGCCCGGCAGGCCACGCACCACGCGCCCCAGAAGTTCACCAGCTTCACGCCCGGCGCCTCGAGCATTTCGCGCGTGAGGAACGCGTAATCGCCAAGCGGCTCCAGTGTCAGCGGCGGCGCCGGCCTGATCGTGCGGGCCGGGGTCAGCGGGTCCTGGGCGTCGCGCTGCATCCCGTAGAACACGATCGCGACGAAAAGGACAAAGATCAGCGGCGGCAGGACGAGCAGCCACGGAATTCCCCTTCGCGCGTCAGCCACGACGAGAGGCTCTTTTCTCGATCCTTTCCATCTCGGCCCTGATCCGGCGGCCCCGCCACAGGCTGAGCCCGACCAGCGCAAGGATCAGGACGATGGATACTCCGTAAGCCGACAGAACGGTTTCGGCATATTTCCCCAGATCCGGCATCATGCAGCAACCCTTTCCCGCGCCATCAGCGCCCGGATCCGGCGGGCGCGGATTTCGGTTCCGGTGCGGTAGAGCACCAAGGCAATGAACAGCAGGATGAAGCCGGCGATGCTGACAAGCAGGGGATAGTAGAAGACATCGGCCACGTGCTCTTCCTTGTCGAGGCTGAGCGACGCGCCCTGGTGCAGTCCCTGGTTCCAGAAGTTCACCGCATAGCGGCTGAGCACGGCGAAAACCGACCCCACGATGCACAGCACCGAGGTCAGATCGGCCGCCGTTTCGGGATCCTCGATCGCCTCCCACAAGGCGATGTAGCCGAGGTAGAACAGGAACAGGATCAGGAACGAGGTCAGGCGCGGATCCCAGGCCCACCAGGTGCCCCACATCGGCTGCCCCCAGATCGCCCCGGTCAGCAGCGCGATCACCGTCATCGTCGCCCCGATCGGAGCGGCGGCGCGGGCGGCAAGGGCGCTGACGTGATGGCGGCGCACCAGCCACACCAGCGAGGTGACCAGCATCATCAGCCAGGCGTTGATCGCCAGCATGGCCGAGGGCACATGAAGATAGATGATCTTGACGGTCGAACCCTGCCGGTAGTCGTCCGGCGTGAAGAAGAACCCCCAGGCCAGGCCGACGACGATGGCGACCGCCGCGCTCGCCCAGAAGAACGGCAGCACCCTCTCGGTCGTGGCGAGGAACTTCTTGGGGTTCGCGTACGCCCACAGGGCGTTCATTTTCTGCGAAAGTGACATGGCCGCTATCTAGTCCTTTCCCTGCCGCTTCTCAATTCCCGTCTCACCGCAAGTTGATTCGCAGCACCGTCGCGCTGGCAAAAGGCAGCAGCGCGATCACCGCCGCGCTGATCCCCGACAGCATCAGCAGCGGCGTCGCCGTCTCCATCCCCGCCGCGCCGCGCCGGGCCACCTCGGCCCCGAAGATCAGCGTCGGCACGTAAAGCGGCAGCACCAGCAGGCTGAGCAGCAGCCCGCCGCGCTTCAATCCCACGGTCAGCGCCGCCCCGAAGGTGCCGATGACGCTGAGCGCCGGCGTGCCGAGGATCAGCGAAACCACCAGCCAGCCATAACCCGGCGCCGGCAGATTCAGCAGCACCCCCAGCACCGGCGCCGCCAGCACCAGCGGCAGCCCGGTAGTGATCCAGTGCGCCAGCGCCTTGATCGACACCACCCCCTCCAGCGGCAGCGGCGCCGTGGCCAGCAGGTCGAGCGAGCCGTCCTCCCAGTCCAGCGCCAGCAGCCGGTCCAGCGACAGCAGGCAGGCCAGGAGCGCCCCCAGCCACAGAACCCCCGGCGCGATGGTGGCCAGAAGGGCCGATTGCGGACCGACGCTGAACGGCACCAGCGTGGTGACGATCAGGAAGAAGGCCAGCCCCAGGCCGAATCCCCCCCCGGCCCGCAGGGACAGTTTCAGGTCGCGCAGCAGCAGGGCGATCACAGGAAGCCTCCGTCGAAATCGTCAAGCGGCGCCGGGCGGGCCTTGTAGGGGCCAACCTCAAGCAGCTCGGCCTCCAGGCCCAGTTCGATATGCGTGGCAATCAGCGCGCTGCCCCCCTGCGCGAGATGCGCCCGCACTGCGCCAGCGAACATCTCGACCGCGCTGCGGTCCAGCGACACGGTGGGCTCGTCCAGCACCCAGATCGGGCGCCCGGTGACCAGCAGCCGCGCCAGCCCCAGCCGGCGTTTCTGCCCGGCGCTGAGATTGCCTGCGTGGCGATCCGTCAGATCGTTCAGCTCGTAGGCATCAAGTGCAGGCCCGATCGACCCGGCCCCGAACACCCGCGCCCAGAAGGTGAGATTTTCGGCCACGGTCAGGGTGGGCTTGATCCCGTCGGAATGGCCGGCATAGGCGATGGTGTCGCCCGCGCCCTCGATCCGCCCCGAAACGGGGGGCTGCAGCCCGGCCACGCAGCGCAGCAGGGTGGTCTTGCCGATCCCGTTCGGCCCGCGCAGCACCAGCGCCCGCCCCGGGTTCAGCGTGAAACTCAGCCCCTCCAGCACGGGCACGCCGCCGCGGGCGATGACAAGGTCGGTCACGGTCAGGGTCATGCAGGCGGCTTAGCGCAATGCGACGGCGGGCAAAAGGCGGAAATTCCGCCCTCTCCGGAACCTGTGCGCGCATCACCCGTCCAGCGGCAGGTCGGTGGTGGACTTGATTTCCTCCATCGACAGCAGCGCCGTCACGTTGTGCACCCGCACCTCCGAGATCAGCGCCTGATAGAAGGCGTCATAGGCGCGCGCGTTCTTCACCCGCACCTTGAGGATATAGTCGATATCGCCCGCCAGCCGGTGCGCTTCCTGCACTTCCGGGCGATCCTTCAGCGCCTTGAGGAAGGCCGCCTGCCAGCCCGCGTCATGTTCCGAGGTGCGGATCAGCACGAAAAAGCAGGCCTCGAATCCCAGCGCCTCGGCATCCAGGATCACCGTCTGCCTGCCGATCACCCCGGCCGCGCGCAGCTTGCGAATCCGGTTCCACACCGGCGTCTTGGAACTGCCCACCCGGCGGGCAATCTCGTCCAGAGACTGCCCCGCATCGCGTTGCAGCTCGGCAAGGATTTTCCGATCCATCGCGTCGATGCGGACCGTCATTCCGTCATTCCCCCGACATCAGGACCATTCGTTTTCGACCCGGCGGCCAGTAAAACAAATGTCCTTATTTTTCCAAACATATGGCCTGATAGCAGAACAATTTCCTATATTCCAGTCAGAACATGACCGACCAGGAGCCCGAACATGCAACGCCCCTTCACCCCAAAGGTCGTCACCGCCTCGGACCTGCTGATCGGTGACGTGATCTATCTGGCCGCCGACGATTCATGGGTGCGCGAACTCTCCCGCGCCGAGGTGATCACCGACGAGGCGCACGCCCAGCTGCGGCTTCTGCATGCCGAGGGCCAGCAGGACCGCGTGGTCGGCCCTTACCTGGCCGAGGTCGCAATCGGCGAGAACGGCCCCGAGCCCGTGCATTTCCGCGAGGAATTCCGCCGCTGCGGACCGTCGAACCTCCGCCACGGCAAGAGGGAACATGCCGAAAGGCCTGCCGAACGATCCTGCGCCTGACCCCGAACCCGACCCTGAACCGGGGCGAAAACCGCCCCTCCCCGGATGCACGCCTCTTGCCCGGACGGCCCCGGGCCTGCCCTGAAGGACACCGCAGATGTATACCTATACCGAATTCGACCGCGCCTTCCTTGCCGAACGCAACGCCCAGTTCCGCGCCCAGGTGGAACGCCGGATCGACGGCTCTCTGACCGAAGATGAATTCAGGCCGCTGCGCCTGATGAACGGGCTCTATCTGCAGCTTCACGCCTACATGCTGCGGGTGGCGATCCCCTACGGCACGCTCAACCCCGACCAGATGCGCAAGCTGGCCGAGGTCGCCGACCGCTGGGACAGGGGCTATGGCCATTTCACCACCCGCCAGAACCTGCAGTACAACTGGCCGCGCCTGCGCGACGTGCCCGACATGCTGGATGCGCTGGCCGAGGTCGGCCTGCACGCGATCCAGTCCAGCGGCAACACCATCCGCAACGTGACCACCGACCATTTCGCCGGCGCCGCCGCAGACGAGATAGCCGATCCCAGGCCCTGGGCCGAGCTCATCCGGCAATGGTCCACCGACCACCCCGAATTCCAGTTCCTCGGGCGCAAGTTCAAGATCGCCGTCACCGGCAGCGCCCATGACCGCGCCGTGACCCGCTTCAACGACCTCGGCCTGCGCCTGGTGCGGCGCGGCGAAGAGATCGGCTTCGAAGTCACCATCGGCGGCGGTTTGGGCCGGACGCCGATGATCGGCAAGGTGCTGCGCGACTTCCTGCCGCAGGCCGATCTGCTGCCCTGGCTCGAAGCGGTGCTGACAACCTTCAACCTGGCCGGGCGCCGGGACAACAAGTACAAGGCACGGATCAAGATCCTGGTGCACGAGCAGGGCCTCGACACGCTGCGCAAGCAGATCGAGCGCCACTTCGCCCTGATCCGCCCCGCATGGCGCGGCGCCGACCAGACACATCTTGCACGGATCGCGGCGGATTTCGCCCCGCCCCGGTTCCGCTCGGCCCCGCTCGACGGGTTCCACCGCGCGCGCGACACCGACCCGGCCTTCCGCAGCTGGACCGACACCAACCTCACCCGGCACCGCCACCCGGAACACGCCATCGTCACCATCAGCCTCAAACCCCATGGCGGCACGCCGGGGGATGCGACATCCGGGCAGATGCGGGTGATGGCCGATCTCGCCGAACGCTACAGCCATGGAGAGCTGCGCATCAGCCACCAGCAGAACGTGATCCTGCCCCATGTCCACAGATCCGACCTGCCGGCCATCCATGCGGTACTGAAACGGCACGGGCTGGCCACCGCCAATGCCGGGCTGATCTCCGACATCATCGCCTGCCCCGGCATGGACTACTGCGCCCTTGCCACGGCCCGGTCGATCCCCGTCGCGCAACAGATCGCCGCCCGCTTTCACGAACTGGGGCTGGAACACGAGATCGGCCCGCTCCAGATCAAGATATCGGGCTGCATCAACGCCTGCGGGCATCACCACGTGGGACATATCGGCATTCTCGGGCTCGAACGCGCCGGGGTGGAAACCTACCAGGTCACCCTTGGCGGCGACAGCAGCGAAGAGGCAACCATCGGCGAACGCACCGGCCCCGGCTTTTCGGCCGAAGAGATCGTGCCGGCGATCGAACGGCTGATCATGGCCTGGCTCGACCTGCGCCGGAACAGCGGCGAAACCTTCCTGCAGACATACCGCCGCCTTGGCGCCGCGCCGTTCAAGGCCGCGCTCCATTCCCGGCCCCAGGAAGTTCGCCCCCCCGCCCATGCCGCCTGATCGTCCCGCCATGACCCTTCATCTCGCCGGAAATACTCCCGCCGGAGGCTCCGCCGGCGCCGCCCCCGCGGCGCTGGCGGAACAGGCCGCCGCACTCAACGCGCGCTGGCGCCACCACAGCGCCACCGACGTGATGCACGCGGCCCTCGCCGAGGTCGGCAAGGTCGCCCTGGTCTCCAGTTTCGGCGCCGAATCGGTGGTCCTCCTGCACATGGCGGCAGTGATCGACCGCGCCACGCCGGTGCTCTTCATCGACACCGAAATGCTGTTCACCGAAACGCTGGTCTATCAGACCGAGGTCAGCGAACGGCTGGGCCTGACCAATGTGCGCATCATCCGCGCAACACCCGGCGACATCGCCCGTACGGACCCCGACGGCACATTGCACCGGCACGATCCGGACGCCTGCTGCGCCCTGCGCAAGACCCGCCCGCTGCTGCGCGCGCTGGCCGGCTTCGATGGCTGGATCACCGGCCGCAAGCGGTTCCAGTCCGGCACCCGCGCCACGCTCGACTTCTTCGAGGTCGAAGAGGGCACCGGACGGCTCAAGATCAACCCCCTCGCCCATTGGGCGCCCGAGGACGTGCAGACCTATATCGAGGAAAACCGCCTGCCCCGGCACCCGCTGGTCTCCCGCGGCTATCCCTCGATCGGCTGCGCGCCCTGCACCGCGCCGGTAGCCCCCGGAGACGACCCGCGCGCGGGACGCTGGCGCGGAAGGGAAAAAACCGAATGCGGCATTCACATGGTGAATGGCAAGTTCATGCGAATCGGAGAAAACCAATGACCATTCTCGTCACCGACGAAGGATTCCGCGCCGACGACTGGTCCGGCGGCTTCACCCCCCTGGCCGAGGCGGAAAGTGACGTGACGTCACTCGATCTGCCTCCGGACACCGATCCGCTGGTGCTTGCGGGGCGACTGGAAGGGTTGCGCATGATCCGCGTGGACTTCCCCGTCTTCTCGGACGGGCGCGGCTTCTCGATCGCCCGTCAGCTTCGCCTGATGGGCTATCGCGGACGCCTGCGGGCCCGCGGCCACGTCCTGGCCGACCAGTATGCCATGGCCCGCCGCGCCGGATTCGACGAGATCGAGATCGACCCGGCCCTGGCCGCCCGCCAGCCCGAACACCAGTGGCGCGCCCGCGCCGACTGGCGGTCTTTCGACTACCAGGCGCGACTGCGCGGCTGAATCTCCTTCACCTGACATAAATCAAAGTTTAATCAGAGGTGCCGGTTTATCGACCCGGCAATCGCGAACCATGAACGAGATGACCGCCGTGACCGACGCCACCGCCGCGAAAGCGCCCACCTTGCCCGACGCCCAGACCGTGACCTTTGTCAAGCACTGGACCGACAGCCTGTTCTCGTTCCGGGTGACCCGGCCGCGCAGCCTGCGGTTCCGCTCGGGCGAATTCGTGATGATCGGGCTGCTGGGCGATAACGGCAAGCCGATCCTGCGCGCCTATTCCATCGCCTCGCCCGCCTGGGACGACGAGCTGGAGTTCTACTCCATCAAGGTCCCCGACGGGCCGCTCACCTCGCGGCTTCAGCACATCCGGCCGGGCGACCAGATCATCCTGCGCCCGAAGCCGGTGGGCACGCTGGTGCATGACGCGCTGCTGCCGGGCAAACGGATCTGGTTCTTCGCCACCGGGACCGGCTTTGCCCCCTTCGCATCGCTGCTGCGCGAACCCGAAACCTACGAGAAGTACGACGAAGTCGTCATCACCCATACCTGCCGCGAAGTGGCCGACCTGGCCTATGGCAAGTCGATCATCGACAGCCTGCACGAAGACCCGCTGATCGGCGAGATGGTGGACGACAAGGTGAAATACTACCCCACCACCACCCGCGAGCAGAGCCCGAAGATGGGCCGCATTACCGACCTTCTCAGGGATGGCACGGTGTTTCGCGATCTCGGCATCGACGGCATCAGCCCCGAAACCGACCGGGCCATGGTCTGCGGCAGCCTCGCCTTCAACATGGAGCTGAAGGAAATCCTCGAGGGTTTCGGCCTGCGCGAAGGCGCCAATTCCGACCCTGCCGAATACGTGGTGGAAAAGGCCTTCGTCGGCTGAATCCCGGTCCGGCGCGCGACCGGTTTTCCGCCGCGCCGGACCACCCGCCGTGACAAAACCGCCACCCCCCACCCCGGTCATGTGAGCCAAGCACATTTTTCGTCGCCATCGGGATTTAAGCGGCTTGAAACGATGGAGCGGCCAAGATAGATTTCGGCTTCGAATTTCGCCATTTTCCGCAACGAACAAAGGAACGAAACCATAGCCCGCAGACCCCATCACGCGCCGCCGCAACGCGACACCGGCCCGCGCGTCAACGAGAAAATCCGCGCCCCAGAAATCCGCCTGATCGGCGCCGATGGCGAAAACCTCGGTGTCATGCCGCCCGCAAAGGCCCTTGTCCTGGCCGAGGATGCGGGTCTCGACCTGGTCGAGATTTCACCGAACGCCAATCCGCCGGTCTGCAAGATCATGGATTTCGGCAAGTTCAAGTACGAACAGCAGAAACGCGAATCCGAGGCGCGCAAGAAACAGAAGACCATCGAGGTGAAGGAGGTGAAATTCCGCCCCAACACCGATACGCATGACTACCAGGTCAAGATGCGCAACGTCTTCAAGTTTCTGGAAAACGGCGACAAGGTGAAGGTCACGCTGCGCTTTCGCGGACGCGAGATGGCACACCAGAATCTTGGCCGTCAGCTTCTCGAACGGGTGGCCGAGGACGTGAAGGAGATCGGCAGGGTCGAGAACATGCCGAAAATGGAGGGCCGGCAGATGATCATGATGATCGGCCCCAATCCTCAGAAATGACCATGTGACGAACCGCGCGGCCCTCTCTCCGGGGCCGCGATCATCGGTTTTCGGGGCAGCGCTTCCGCCCCGGCGTCACTCTTCCTTGTCCGGGCCGGGGATGAGCGAGGCGCTCATTTCCGCCAGTTTTCCGGTTTCGGCCGCGTACTGGTCGATCGCCTTCTGGATGAACTCGCCCTGAAGCTTCTGCAGCTCGGCCGGATCCTTGCAGTGCAGGCAGGCGTGCTGGAACTTCACGTCCTCCTTTATCCGGTCGGCCATGAACTGCAGCACTTCGCTGCTCATCTCTCCCATCTTCTCGGCCCAGCCCGCGCCCAGCCACATCAGGGACGACAGGCCAAGCCCCTGCATCCGACCGATCGCCTCGGCCATGCTCGGCTGCGCGTCCTTTTCCTTTCTCGTGGTTCGGGTCATCGCGAATCCCCCCTGATCGCTACGCAGGAAGTCTAGCGCTTCATGACCGATCGGGCTTTGACGTCAGTCAATTCATACTTGATCAGAAGTATTGTTTCCACGCCAACAACAATAACGGGCCACGCAGGTTCCGCGCGGCCCGTCATCATGTCGCCAGCAGCCCTCAGCCCGCGGCCGCCACCGCCCGCCGGGTCATGACCCCGACCAGATGCGCACGATAGGCCGCGCTGCCATGCAGGTCGGAAATCATCCCCTCAGCCGGCACGGAAAGCCCCTCCAGCGCCTCGGGCGCGAAACTCGATGACAGGGCCTCCTCGGCTTCGGACCAGCGGAACACACCGTCTTCCGAGGCTCCGGTCACCGCGACGCGCACCCCGTCGGCATATTTCGCCACGAACACGCCCACCAGCGCAAACCGCGAGGCCGGTTGCTCGAACTTCTGGTAGTTCGCCGCCTCCGGTATCGGGAACTTCACCGCGGTGATGATCTCGCCGTCATTCAGAGCGGTGGTGAACATCCCCTGGAAGAAATCGTCCGCGGCGATCTCGCGCGTATTGGTCACGACCGTGGCGCCGCTGGCCAGCACCGCCGCCGGGTAGTCCGCCGACGGGTCGTTGTTGGCCACCGAGCCACCGATGGTGCCCCGGTTGCGCACCATCGGGTCGCCGATATTTCCCGCCAGCGCCGCCAGGGCCGGATATGCCCCCGCCCCGGCAGCAACCGCCGCATGGGTGGTGCCGCCCCCGACGGTCAGAACCCCGCCCTCGGCGCTCACGCCCCTGATCTCGTCGATCCCGCTCAAACTCACCAGCTTCGCCGGCGCGGCAAGCCGCTGCTTGAGCGTCGGGATCAGCGTCTGCCCGCCACCCAGAACCTGCGCTTCCTCCGAAGCCAGGGCAGCCACCGCCTCATCCAATGTCGTCGGTTTCACGAACTCGAAGTTGTACATCTCTCTTCCTCCCGCAAGATCCGCAAGGCGCCGCCTGCTTCATCTTGCCAAAAATACTCCGGGGGTCCGGGGGCTGGCCCCCGGTCCCGCTCTCTCCGTTCAGCCCTGCATCGCGGCCCAGACCCGCGACGGCGACACCGGCATGTCGATGTGGTCCACCTTGAAACCACCCGACTGCAACGCGTCGATCACCGCATTGACCACGGCCGGGGGCGAGCCGATCGCTCCTGCCTCGCCGCAGCCCTTCACGCCCAGGGGGTTGTGGGTGCACGGCGTGGCGCAGGAATGATCCACCGTGTAGAACGGCACGTCATCAGCCCGCGGCATCGCGTAATCCATGAACGACGCGCTGAGCAGCTGGCCATTCTCGTCATAGACGCAGTTCTCAAGCAGCGCCTGCCCGATCCCCTGGCCCAGACCGCCATGCACCTGGCCGTCCACGATCATCGGGTTGATGATGTTGCCGAAATCGTCCGTGGCCGTGAACCGCTCGATCGAGACCTTCCCGGTCTCGGGGTCCACCTCCACCTCGCAGGCATAGGCCCCCGCCGGATAGGTGAAGTTGGCCGGATCGTAGAATGCGGTCTCCTCCAGCCCCGGCTCGATATCCTCCAGCGGGTAGTTGTGCGGCACGTAAGCGGCCAGACACACGTCGCCCCAGGCCACCGACTTGTCGGTGCCGGCGACGCTGAAGGCGCCGTCCTTCAGCTCGATATCGGCCTCGGACGCCTCCAGCAGATGCGCGGCGATCTTCTTTGCCTTGTTGATGATCTTCTCGGTCGCCCGCACCATGGCAGAACCGCCCACCGCGATCGAGCGCGACCCGTAGGTGCCCATGCCCATCGGCACTTTCGACGTGTCGCCATGGACGATCTCGACCATGCCTTCGTCGATGCCGATCATCTCGGCGATCACCTGCGGGAAGGAGGTCTCATGCCCCTGCCCGTGACTGTGCGAGCCGGTCATCACCACGATCCCGCCGGTGGCGTTCACCCGTACCGTGGCGCTTTCGTAAAGTCCCGCGCGCGCGCCAAGCTGGCCCACCAGGTTCGAGGGCGCAATGCCGCAGGCCTCGATATAGCAGTTCACGCCCAGACCGCGCAGCTTGCCGCGGGCCTCGCTTTCCTTGCGCCGGGCCTCGAAGCCGGCCAGATCGGCAAGCTCCACCAGCTTGTCCATGGTGGCGTGGTAGTTGCCGGTATCGTATTCCAGCGCCACCGGCGTGGCATAGGGAAACTCGGTGATGAAGTTCTGCCGCCTGAGCGCGATCGGATCGACCCCCAGTTCGCGCGCGGCCTTGTCGATCACCCGCTCCAGCTGGAAGGTCGCCTCGGGCCGCCCGGCACCGCGATAGGCATCCACCGGCACCGTGTTGGTGAACACCGCCTTGACGTTGACGTAGATCAGCGGCGTGCGGTAGTTGCCCGCCATCAGCGTCCCGTGCAGCCATGTGGGCACGCTGGGCGCGAAGGTCGAAAGATAGGCCCCCATGTTGGCGTAGGTTTCGGTGCGGATGGCGGTGAAGTTGTTGTCCGCATCAAGCGCCAGTTCGATCTTGGTCACGTGATCGCGCCCCTGGGCGTCCGACATGAACGCCTCCGAGCGGCTGGCCGTCCACTTCACCGGCCGGTTCAGGGCCTTGGCGGCAAAGGTGCAGAAGGCTTCCTCGGCATAGTGAAAGATCTTCGAGCCGAATCCCCCGCCCACGTCGGGCGCCACCACGCGCAGCTTGTGCTCGGGGATGCCCAGCACGAAGGCCCCCATCAGCAGCCGGATCACATGCGGGTTCTGCGAGGTGGTGTACAGCGTGCTCTCGTCCGAGGAGCGGTCGTAATCGCCGATCGCCACCCGCGTCTCCATCGGGTTGGCGACAAGACGGTTGTTGACCAGTTCCAGCGTGGTCACATGGGCGGCATTGCGGATCGCCTCGTCCACCGCCTCGCGGTTTTCCTCGACGAAGCCCCAGTCATAGCACAGGTTGGATTTCAGATCGTCATGCACCTTCGGCGCGTCCTCGGCCAGCGCCGCCTTCATGTCCACGACCGCCGGCAGCTCGTCGATGTCCAGCACGATCGCCTCGGCCGCGTCGCGCGCCTGTTCCGGCGTCTCGGCAATCACCCCGGCAATCATCTCGCCCACGTGACGCACCTTGCCTTCGGCCAGGACCGGGTGCTTGGGCTCCTGCATGGACTCGCCGAACCGGTCGGTGACCTGCCAGCCGCAGGGCACGCCGCCCACGGCTTCGAAATCGGCCGCGGTGAAGATGCGGATGACGCCCGGCATCTTCTCGGCGTCCGAGGTGTCGATCCTGTTGATCTTCCCGTGCGCCACGTCCGAGCGCAGGAAATGCACGTAAGCCTGCCCGGGCAGGTTGATGTCGTCGGTATAATTCCCGGCTCCGGTCAGGAACCGCACGTCCTCGCGCCGCTTCGGGCTGGCGCCAATGCCATGATCCTTGGGCATGTTCGAAATCCTCCTTGTTGTCTCCGGCAATGCCGGCCCCGGGTCCGAGCGCGCCCTCACGGCGCACGTGCCGGCCCGGCGGGCCGCCTCCCGGGTCTTATTCCGCGGCGATCGCGCTCACGTCCTGGCCGCTTGCGGCCATGATCGCCTTGAC
>JALTNO010000245.1 GCA_027000645.1 Paracoccaceae bacterium
CGCTCCGGCCGCGCGCGGTATCGTCCATGGCGGATCTGTGCGCGGCCCCCGGCGGGCTCTTGCGGGTGCGGTTCCGGGCCCCGCCCAGGACCACGCTCAAGGGGATGATCCTGCCGCTGCCGCAGGGCCAGGGGGCGGTCGTCAACCTTTCCTTCGGTATCTCGCTGGTGGACGCGGTGCGCGAGCATGACCTGACCGGCGCCGACTTCGCCCCCACCGATCTGGCCATCGAACTTCTCTACCTGGTCGAGGCCAATGCCGCGGTCATGGACGTCTCGCGCCGGCTGAACCTGCGTCTTCAGGGGGCCATGGTCGCCGCCGAAAGGCGGGCCTTCACCGATACGCTGACGGGGTTGCGCAACCGCCGCGCGATGGGTCATGTGCTGGACCGGATGGTCGGTGCGGCGGTGCCCTTTGCGCTGATGCATCTCGATCTCGATCACTTCAAGACGGTGAACGATACGCTGGGCCATGCCGCCGGCGATCACGTGCTGCGCCGCGCCGCCAGGGAAATGGTGAGCGAGATCCGCGACCGCGACATGGTTGCGCGGATCGGGGGCGACGAATTCGTGCTGATCCTCGACAGCGTGACCGACCGCGACCGGCTGGCCGCGATTGCCGGCCGCCTCATCGCCAAGCTGGAAAGGCCGGTGCCGTGGCGCGGTACCGAATGCCGCATTTCGGCCAGCATCGGCATTGCCTTCTGGCCGGAGGACGATGCTCCGGACCCGGCGACGCTGCTCCACCGAGCCGATCTGGCGCTTTACGCGGCCAAGCGGGCGGGCCGCGGCCGGTTCCGGTTCTACGAACCCGGAATGGAACAGGCCGGCGCCCTGCCCGGGGCCGGGCCTCCGGCAGCGGGGTGACGGGGCCGGTGCCGGCCCCGGCGTCAGCGGATGTCGATACTCTTGCGCAAGGCGCCGCTGGCACTGTCGAAGATCAGGATCCGGTCGTCATCGGTGACCACCGCGTACCATCCCCTGCCCATGGTGAAGGCTTCGGCCTTGACGCCATCGGGCAGGGCGATCATGTCGGGGAAGGCGGGGCGATCGCCGGCAAGGCGGATGGCGAACATCGCCACGATCAGAACGAAACCGCCGATCATGACCGCCAGAAGCGTGGTGACCAGGCGCCGCAACAGGCGCAGATTGCCCGGTTCGGGCGCGGAAGGGTCGGACGAAGGGCCGGGTGCGGAAGAGGGGGCCATGGGCAGCCGTCAAGTTGATTTCACCATCGCGGCGGACCCGCCGCCCCGCCTTGATAAGGCGCTTGCGCGGGATGCGCCAGACGCCGCGGCGCTGTCGCGGACGCGGATCGCGCGGCTCATCGCCGATGGCGCAGTCGCGGTGAACGGCTCTCTCGTCACCTCGCCCAGGACGCGGGTGCAGGAAGGTGACGAGGTGCGCATCCGCCTGACCGAGGCGGAAGAGAGCCATACCGGCCCCGAGCCGATCCCGATCGAGATCGTCTACGAGGACGCGGCGCTGGTCGTGGTCAACAAGCCCGCCGGCATGGTGGTGCACCCGGCGCCGGGCACGCCGTCGGGCACGCTGGTGAATGCGCTTCTGCATCATTGCGGTGACAGCCTCTCCGGTGTCGGCGGTGTCCGACGGCCGGGCATCGTGCACCGGATCGACAAGGACACCTCGGGCCTGCTGGTGGTGGCCAAGACCGATGCCGCCCATCACCGGCTGGCCGCGCAGTTCGCGGCGCACCGGGTCGAGCGCCACTATACCGCTCTGTGCCACGGTGTGCCCGATGCCAACGACCCGCGGCTGCGCGGCCTGCGCGGGGTCGGTTTCGAGCCCGGCAACATCCTGAAGATCACCACCCGGCTGGCCCGGCACGGAACCGACCGCCAGCGCCAGGCGGTGAAGTTCGATACCGGCCGTCATGCGGTGACCCGGGTGCGGGTGGTGGAGAGGTTCGGGACCCCGCCGGCGCTGGCGCTGCTGGATTGCTGGCTGGAGACCGGGCGCACCCATCAGATCCGGGTGCACACGGCCCATGCCGGTCACGGGCTGGTGGGAGATCCGGTCTATGGGGGGCGCCGCAAGCCGCCGGCACGGGCGCTGGGCGCGGCGGCCGCTGCGGCGCTGGCCGGTTTCCAGCGGCAGGCGCTGCATGCGGCAACCCTGGGTTTCGTCCATCCCGAAAGCGGCAAGGCCCTGCGGTTCGAGGCGCCCCTGCCCGCCGACATGGCCGCGCTGGTGGCGCTTCTGCGTGCGGGGGACTGATTTTCCGCCAATTTTCAGCACATGCCCGTGATCTGCGTCATTCCGCCCTTTCCGACCCTTCGGCCCGCGCGCTAGGGTGGGGCAGGAAATTTCCCGACCGGCCTTGAAGTCGAAAAATTCTTGACCCATATGGTATGTTAAATGTCTAAACATCATGGGAGGCACTGAGACAGCATGGCGAATTACGCAAATCTCCCGGCTCCGACCCCCGAAGGCGGTCTGAACCGCTACATGCAGGAAATCCGCAAGTTCCCGCTGCTCGAGCCGGAAGAGGAATACATGCTGGCCAAGCGCTGGGTGGATCATCAGGATACCGAGGCCGCGCACAAGCTGGTCACCTCGCATCTGCGGCTGGCGGCCAAGATCGCCATGGGCTATCGCGGCTACGGCCTGCCCCAGGCCGAGGTGATCTCGGAGGCCAATGTGGGTCTCATGCAGGCGGTCAAGCGGTTCGACCCGGAAAAGGGGTTCCGCCTGGCCACCTATGCCATGTGGTGGATCCGCGCGGCGATCCAGGAATACATCCTGCGGTCGTGGTCGCTGGTCAAGCTGGGCACCACCAGCGCGCAGAAGAAGCTGTTCTTCAACCTGCGCAAGGCCAAGGCGCGCATCGGTGCGCTGGAAGAGGGCGACCTGCACCCCGACAAGGTCAGGCAGATCGCCCATGACCTCGGCGTGACCGAAGACGAGGTCATCTCGATGAACCGGCGCATGTCCGGCGGCGATGCGTCGCTGAATGCCACCGTCGGCAGCGATGGCGACAGTGCCATGCAGTGGCAGGACTGGCTGACCGACGAAAGCGCCGACCAGGCCGCAGATTACGAAGAGCGCGACGAGCTGGAGGCACGCCGCGAACTGCTGGCGCAGGCGCTGGACGTGCTCAACGACCGCGAAAAGGATATCCTGACCCAGCGCCGGCTGGCCGACACCCCGGTGACGCTGGAAGAGCTGAGCAAACAGTACAATGTCAGCCGCGAACGCATCCGCCAGATCGAGGTGCGCGCCTTCGAGAAACTGCAGAAGAAGATGCGGGAACTGGCGGCCGAGAAGGGGATGCTCACCCCCGCCTGACGGCCATGGCCGCCATCTCCAACTCCGGGGGCATGACCGTCATCGCGCTCTCCCTTCCTCTTGCCCGAAATACTCCCGCCGGAGGCATGGCGACCGCGCGCGTCTCGTGCGCGGTCGCGAGGATTTCGCCGTCGCGCCGCAGGCGCGGCCGCATTTTCCGGCATCGCTCTGCCCTGCTTGCCTGCCGGTTCCGGCAGGGCCTTAATCCTGCCGCAAAACCGGGCTAGGATGGGCCCGAGGCAAAGAGCGGGCCATGGACAGCAAAGCGACAGGGCGCAAAGGCGCGCAGGTGCGCCGCCGCCGGGTGTTCTACATCCCCGGCTATGACCCCATTCATCCCCGGCGCTATCGCGAACTCTACCGGAAGGAAGCCGCCCGGCAGGCGGCCATTTCGGGCTACGAGATCGCACTCAGCCCCAAACGCGGCGGCGGCGTTTACGGCTGGCATGTCTCCGCCCGGATCGAAGGCGCGCCCTGCGAGGCGGATTTCGAGGTCCTGGTGTGGTCCGACATCGTGCGCGACAGCATGTCGAATTCCATCCCCGCCACCTATCTGCAACTGGCGCGTACCGCCTGGACCTATGCCTCCACCGGGGCGCTGTGGAGGCTGATGAAACTGCGCAAGGGGCCGGTGATCGCCGCGCTCTACCCGGTGGGCATGCTGGTCCTGCAACTGCTTCTGGCCCTGCTGGCCGGCTGGGGGG
>JALTNO010000246.1 GCA_027000645.1 Paracoccaceae bacterium
GGCGCAGGGCCTGGGCCTGAGCGGGTTCCAGTTCGTGATTGGCCCGTCGTACGATCTCCAGCCCGGCCCGGGGCAGACTCTTGTTGGCGCGGCTGGCGGGAATCATCCCGCCGGGGAAATCGATCCCAACCTGTGCCGTGAAATCCTCGGTCGAACCGCCCGCCGCCAGAATGTCACTGTAGTTGCGGATCATCAGCCGCACGCCGGGCACCCGCCGGGTCCAGGCCTCTACAGCCATGCGGTAATTGAAATGGATGTGACTGAAATAGGGTTGCGTGCCGCCGTCGCTCAGCGGCGCCACCCGTTCGCCCACCTTCAGGCGCTGGCCGTGCCATGAGACAAGATATTCGTCCGGGCGCCGCAGCGCGCAGTACACCTCGAATTCGGCATCCGGGAAGGCACTGCACAGCCGGTCGATCAGATCGGGCCGCACCTCGCCGAAATTGGAAAACGCTTCGGAACACAAGACCACCGCGCGCGGGCGGATCCAGCGCAACTGCGCGCGCAGGGCCTCGAACATCTGGACCGGGGCGGGCAGCTTGCGGAACTGCTCGGGTACCCGGCGGTTGGAAACCTCGCTCATCATCCGATAGGCCAGTGCGCTGTGTGGCTCGCGGATATTGACGGGCAGTTCGGCCGCCTCATCGCCATTGCCGAGCGCCTTGCCGAGATTGTTGGCAAAACCGCGCATCTCGACCGCCGGATAGAGAATCCCCGCCTGCGCGAGCCGAAGCCAGTTCTGTGACAGATAAACCTGGAGAGCCGTCGAACCGACCTTGTGATGCCCGATATAGAAAACGACCTTCATGCTGCCTGTAAGTCCCGACCGGATATGCCGTTATCGTTCCTGCTTTAGAGCATGTGGCAATGCAGCGAAAGAGCGTCCTTCCCGCGGCCGGAATGCTTGACAGTTCCGGCCGCGAGAGGTCTTTACGAACCGGACGCCCCGGAAGGGGAATACATGCCGGCGCGAAGGAACGTACCATGGTCAGGGATGTGGTATTTCACCTGGGAGACAGGAAGACCGGCTCCACCTCCATCCAGTCGATCCTCGCCAGACAGGGCTGGGTCGCACCCGGCGACAGCATCGTCTATCCGACCCTGTTCAACCACATCCCGCTGGCCAAATCACTCGTCGTTCCCGAGGAGCGCCGGTTTGAAACACAACGCTTTGCCCGAATCCGCACGGCTTTCGACGACAGCGATGCGAACCATGGCGTCATTTCGGCCGAAGATTTCGAATATGTCGACCCGCAAACCGTGCGGGACGCCATTGATCGCCATCTGCCGGCCTATGCCGACCGGGTGCGCCTGATCGCCTATGTCCGGCCCCATGCCGACCGCCTGCTGTCAGCCTATGCCGAACGCGTCAAGAAAGGCGTGTTCGAAGGGACACTTGACGAATTCCACGAGGACATCCTGCAGAAGGGCATGCTGCTCTATGCGCCGCGTTTCGAGAAATGGCGGGCGGTCTTCGGAGACCGGTTCACGCTGCGTCCCTTCGTACGCGAAGCGCTCTACAGATCCGACGTGGTCTGGGACTTCTTCCATTACCTTTTCGGCGACCGGCCCTTCGAGATCACCGGTCCGACACGCGAAAACGAATCCCTGTCGGTCGAAGACATCGCCATGTTGCGGATGATCCACAGGCATGTTCGCAAGCATGCCCGCCGGCCCGGCCGGGCACAGCAGGCCTTCGGGTGGTACATGTCGAACTTTCTTGGTGGCGAACCTGCTCCGAACGGCACCAGGCCGCGCCTGCACCGGTCACTGGCCGACCGGGTGGTTCATGACTATCGCGACGATGCCGCGGCACTCGATGCCGCATTCTTCGAAGACACGCCGATTTCAGATGCGCTGGCAGCAACGCCGGACAAGGCGGTAGAGCAGCCGCAATCCTATCGGGCCGTGGACCATTTCAGCCCTTCCGAACGACGCCATTTCCGGATCTGGGCACGATTTCTTGCCCGGCTGATCGACGCCGACCCGGAACATTTCATGTGGGCCGTGCGCAGCCCCGAACAGCGTGCCCCGCATCCCCCCGCCTTCCGCAAGGCCGGAAAACGGAAATAGATCCGTCGGCAAATCTAGCCGTCATAGCCGACATCATCACCCTCTTCGGCAACCTCGTTCAGCGCGGCGGCCTCGCGGACCTCCTTCAAGCGTTTTCCATAGAAGAAAAGCGGCCATTTCCGCCCCTCGTTCTCCAACATGCCGGCGATGATTTCGGACAGGATCGACAGCGACCGCATGTCCGACTCCGACAGGTAATCGACCGGATCGACCGATTGAGGTTCCTCCACCGCCCCCGCCAGCGCCGCATCGAGTTCGCCCTCGAGAAGCGGCCGGCCATCGAAGAAATCGCGATCCATGGCGCGGGCATCTTCGAGATAGGCCTCATGCAGATCCTGCGCGAGCGTCCTGTGGAGTCTCAGCCGGCTGCGGGATCGGGGCGGCGGCAGATGGGCGACGACGCGGGCAAACTCCCAACCGAGCGCATGGCGCGGCCGGTGCGGCTGACGTCCTTCCAGATGCGATTGCAGCACTTTCAACCGCATCAGATCCTCAAGCACGAGCGATTCATTTGCCTGCCCGTTTCCGGTGATCTCGAAATCGGCGACTCCGAAGGCATGGCGGACGAAATCGTCCACCACCGACCCGTGGTAAAGTTCCGACCGGATCATCGGCCGCAGCAGGAAAGCGTCTCCGAAAAGTTCCCGAAGGGCCGAGAAGCGCGGATGATAGAAGAGACGCCGATCCGCCAGCATGGAGGCGTGAAAGGAGTCGAGCGTTCCGCTCATTATATCCCTGAGCCCGATTTTGGTACGTTCGGCAAAGGAGGACAGCAACCGCCCGGCATGCGGGCGCACATAGCCCACGACCCGGATCTCGTCGGCCGCCGGGGCAAAGAAGCGCATCACGATGTCATGCAGCACGCCGGGCGGGACGGTTTCGAACGCCTCGGCCGAAATCAGACAGAAATCCGCGTCCGAGGCACGAATTTTCCCGGCAAGTTTCTCAAACACGGCGATCGCCTTGCGCCGCATCTTCGGCCTGTCCGGCATGGCATAGGCCCGGCAATGGGGCTTGAGCATGTTGTGAGAAATTTTCGCCGGATAGCAGACCGTTCGCCCGGCCAGACGGACCTGCTGCTTGGCAAAAGCGGTCTGGATCGAGGTCGATCCGGTCTTGTGGTCGCCAATATGGATGATCAGGGTCTTGTGCGGCGCATTCGCATCTTCGGGCCGTTCCGGGATGTCGCTCAATGGGTCATTCCTGCTGCTTGCCATCTTCGCCGGGACCATGCCGGACAGGGAAGGTTTGTGCAATCCGGCCGTGCATCCTTCCCGGCGGCAGCCCTGCGGTGCTGTTGCCAGGGATCAATGCACGCTCGCACCGGTCCGAGCACGCTGAACCGCCAGGAAATCATCGAGATACTGATAATTCGGCTGCGGCCTGCCATCCGGCCCCGGCGCCACTGCCACGGGCACGAATAGGAAGCCCATGTACCAGGGGGCCCGGTCGGGCGCCATCTGGGCCCGTGTCGGTCGCGTCTGCACCAGCCCGAAGGTGGAGCCGCGCACGCCGTATTTTCGAAACACCTCTTCGGCCTTCAGAATGAAATGGTCGATATACCAGTCCCGCGTGGCAAAGAAATCGTCCCATTCCGCCTTGCTGACCGGCCCCTTTCCCTCGCAGCCCCTGGCGACTCCGAAGACCTCACAGGCCATGTAATCGCCGATCGTCCGGTTCGGATCACGCCCCCACCGAGTGGCAAAGGCGGCCCCCAACCTGTCTCCACGCTCCACCGCCTGCTTCATTCGCCACACGAAGGTGAATTCCGTCACCGTGACCGGCTTGGAGGTAAAGGAACGGACGAAGGTCAGGGCCTTTTCGATCTGCCGGACCGAAACGACATGCGTATGCATGTCCACCCCGTCCACGAAAGACGCGACCTCGGCCCAGGCCAAAAGCTCTCGCACTGCCGGCTGTTTCTGCATCCTGTCCAGATGGAGGCCCGTGAAGGCCCCCAGGTAGAGATCGACCTGCTCGCGCAACCCCTTCTCCTCCAGATAGGCCTGCACATGTTCGGTCACGCGCTTGTAGAAGACCACGATCGGGGCGCCACCATAGGCGGGATCATACTGCCAGTCCTCGGGCCGCGTGTTGATGAAGGGTTCATTCCCGGTCACGAGAATGTCCACATTCGGGGCGAGCAGATCGAGGATCTTGCGGTCCAGATAATCGAACAGGGCGCGTTCGCGTTTCGATCCCGGCTTCGGCGGGCGCAGATTGCGCGCCCTGAAATTCCACATCAGGTTGAGGATAGCCTTGCGCTCCGTGCCGGCGGCCGCAGCGATATAGGTCTGCCAGTCGCCGAAATCCCAATCGGGATTGCGCTTGCCGGATTCGTCCTGCCGCTTGTATTCGAGTATTTCCACATTCGCCCGTATCCAGACCGTACCGGTGCGGGCCAGCAGATCGGGATCGAGATTGCCGGGCTTGCGATTGACGTTCACTCCGAGAAACTCTTCGAGTTCGGTGCAGCGGCCATAGCGGAACTGCTCGGTCCCGGTGAGTACCCCGCCATTGCATTGGCGCGGTTGCCCGACAGCCGCGCAGCTCTGTCCCCGAGGGACGCTGCGGGCACTGTAGAACATCTGTTGCCGGCCGTCGGGCAGGCTCACTCCGTCAAGCGAACAGACCGCCTTGCCCCAGGCCGGAACCGAAACGGTCAGAACAAGAAGGAACGCCGTGACGAACGCAGAACGGGACGGAAACGGGAAAGGCGGTCGGCAACGGAACATGGCGGAATGAAACCGGACAGGAGGGTAATTCGCACCCAGTCTATGAAGGTCGACAAGGTGGCGCAATCATCACGCATGTCCTGGCCGATCTTTCCGAAATGGCACGCCTCCGCACCGACCGGTTCCCCGCCATTGTGCCACGCATCGTTTTCCGGTTTACCGGAAGGCGCAGGCTGAAAGGGAGAATTCAGGCATGACGAAGAGTGGTTTCCTCATGGTCGGCGCGGGCCTGTCGGGCGCCGTCATCGGCCGGCACCTGGCCGAGGCCGGGCATGACGTCACCGTGGTGGACAGCCGCCCCCATGCGGGCGGCAACTGCCATACCGAGCGCGACGCCGACACGCAGGTGATGGTGCATGTCTATGGCCCCCACATCTTTCACACCGACGACGAGGAGGTGTGGACCTACGTCAATTCCTTCGCCACCTTCCGCCCCTACAAGAACCGGGTGAAATCGACCACCCGCGGCCTGACGGGGGAACGCGAGGTGTTCTCGCTGCCGGTCAACCTGCACACCATCAACCAGTTCTTCCGCCGCGCCATGCGCCCCGACGAGGCGCGCGACTTCATCCTCAACGAGCAGGCCGACACCTCGATCGAGAACCCGCGGACCTTCGAGGAACAGGCTCTGCGCTTCGTCGGGCGCGACCTGTATGAGGCCTTCTTCAAGGGCTACACCATGAAGCAGTGGGGCTGCCATCCGTGCGAGCTGCCGGCCTCGATCCTCAGGCGCCTGCCGGTGCGCTTCAACTACGACGACAACTATTTCTTCCACCGTTTCCAGGGCATGCCCGAGGACGGCTATACCGCGATGATCGAACGCATTCTCGACCATCCGCGCATCACCGTGCATCTGGAAACCGTCTTCGACCCGGCCGATGCCGGCAAGTGGGATCACGTGTTCTGGTCGGGGCCGCTGGACGGCTGGTTCGGCTACGAGCTCGGCCGGCTGGGCTATCGCACGCTGGATTTCGAACGCTTCACCCACCGGGGCGACTGGCAGGGCTGCGCGGTGATGAACTACGGCGAGGCCGAGGTGCCCTGGACCCGGATCACCGAGCACAAGCATTTCAGCCCCTGGGAAAGCCACGAGGGCTCGGTCCTCTACCGCGAATATTCCCGCGCCTGCGAACCGGGCGACATTCCCTATTACCCGATCCGGCAGGTGGCCGAGAAGGCGCTGCTGTCGGACTATGTGCGCCGCGCCGAAGCCACCGAAGGGGTCACCTTCGTGGGCCGGCTGGGCACCTACCGCTATCTCGACATGGACGTGACCATCCGCGAGGCGCTGGACACCGCCCACGGGTTCCTGGACTGCCTGGCGCGAGGCGAAAGGGTGCCGGCATTTTTCGTGCCGCCACTCTGATTTCCCTGCTTCAGAGCCTGAAACGGAGGTGGCAGGCGGGGAACTGCTCCTTCCGGGCCCACGGCCCGTTCACCCCGGAACATCTGGCGCGAGAGGAAAGCGAGCAAGCCCCTACCTGACCCGCAAGGTGTTTTCGTCCTGCGCGAGGAACCACCGGTAGGTGTTTCGGATCCCTTCCTCCAGCCCGATCCTTGCCCGCCAGCCGAGACGGGCGAGGCGGCCGACATCCATCAGCTTGCGCGGGGTGCCGTCGGGCTTGCCGGTGTCGAAGGTGATCCGGCCCGCAAATCCGGTCACCCGCGCCACCGTTTCGGCCAGTTCGCGGATGCTGACATCGGTGCCGGTGCCGACGTTGATATGGCTCAGCATAGGCTCTGTTTCCCGGTCATAGACCCTTTTCGGCAGGTCGAGCACGAAGAGCGAAGCCTCGGCCATGTCGTCCACGTGCAGGAATTCGCGCATCGGCCTGCCCGAGCCCCAGACCACGACCTCTTCGGCCCCCGACCGTGACGCCTCGTGAAAGCGGCGGATCAGGGCGGGCAGGACGTGGGAGTTTTCCGGGTGGAAGTTGTCCCCCGGCCCGTAGAGGTTGGTGGGCATGACCGAGCGGTAATCGGTGCCGTGCTGGCGGTTGTAGCTTTCGCAGAGCTTGATACCGGCGATCTTGGCGATGGCGTAGGGTTCGTTGGTGGGCTCGAGCGGACCGGTGAGCAGCGCATCCTCGCGCATCGGCTGGGGGGCGAGGCGGGGATAGATGCAGGAGCTGCCGAGGAACAGCAGCCGCCCGACCCCGGCGGCGAAGGCCTGGTGGATGACGTTGGCCTCGATCATCAGGTTTTCGTAGATGAAATCGGCCGGGTAGCTGTTGTTGGCGTGGATCCCGCCCACCCTTGCCGCGGCGAGGATCACCACGTCGGGGCGCGCGTCCTGCATGAAGGCGCGCACCGCGGCCTGATCGGTGAGGTCCAGCTCGGCATGGGTTCGCGTGACCAGTTCAGCCTCGGGGCGCGTGGCCTGCAACCGGCGCAGGATGGCCGATCCCACCATGCCGCGATGGCCGGCCACGTAGATCTTCACCGCATCGCCCATGGGTCAGGACTCCAGTGGAACCGGCAGATCCATCCCGTGCGCCTTCAGCAGCGCGTGCCGGCGGGCGGTCTTCAGATCTTCCTCGACCATCTCGGCGCACATCTCGCGGGCGGTGATCTCGGGCTCCCAGCCGAGTTTTTCCCTGGCCCTGGAGGGATCGCCCAGAAGCGTTTCCACCTCGGCCGGGCGGAAATAGCGCGGGTCGATCCGCATCACCACGTCGCCGGGGCTGACCGCCGGAGCGCGGTCCCCGGTCACCGAAACGACGCGGGCAATCTCGTTCACGCCTTCGCCTTCGAATTCCAGCTTCAGCCCCAGATCCTCGGCCGCCCAGGTGATGAACTGGCGCACGCTGTATTGCTTGCCGGTGGCGATCACGAAGTCCTCCGGCGCCTCCTGCTGCAGCATCAGCCACTGCATGCGAACGTAATCCTTCGCGTGGCCCCAGTCGCGCAGGGCGTCGATATTGCCCATGTAGAGACAGGGCTCCAGCCCCTGGGCGATATTGGCCAGCCCCCGCGTGATCTTGCGGGTGACGAAGGTCTCGCCCCGGCGGGGGCTCTCGTGGTTGAAGAGGATACCGTTGCAGGCGTAGATCCCGTAGGCCTCGCGGTAGTTCACGGTGATCCAGTAGGAATAGAGCTTGGCCACCGCGTAGGGCGAGCGCGGGTGGAAGGGCGTGGTCTCGGTCTGCGGCGTTTCCTGCACGAGCCCGTAGAGCTCCGAGGTCGAGGCCTGGTAGAAACGTGTCTTCTTCTCGAGCCCCAGGAAACGGATCGCCTCGAGCAGGCGCAGGGTGCCGATTGCGTCCACGTCGGCGGTGTATTCGGGGGATTCGAAACTCACCGCCACGTGGGACTGGGCACCGAGATTGTAGACCTCGTCGGGCTGCACCTCGGCTAGGATGCGGGTGAGGTTGGAGCTGTCGGTGAGATCGCCGTAATGCAGCCGCAAGCGGGCATGGTTGGAATGCGGATCCTCGTAGATGTGGTCGATCCGCTGGGTGTTGAACAGCGAGGCGCGGCGCTTGATGCCGTGCACTTCATAGCCCTTCTCAAGCAGAAATTCCGCCAGATACGAACCGTCCTGGCCGGTGATGCCGGTGATGAGTGCGGTTTTAGGCATGTCGCTTGTCAATTTCCGCGCCAATTGATGATGGCCTCTTTTCCCCACAATAAGCGCAAAGGCAAGGCCTGCCTTCCCTTCCTCTCGCGCCAGATGTTCCGGGGGGGTGAGGCCCGCAGGGCCGAGGGGGGCAGCGCCCCCCGACCGGCCCCCGCTTCCGCCCTTGCACGCGACCGGCCGATCCGGGATACCTCAACCCCTGAAGGCGTCGATATTGCCATGGAGTTTGCACGAATGATTACCCCCGTTCTTCTCTGCGGCGGCGCGGGTACGCGGCTGTGGCCGCTCTCGCGCAAGAGCTATCCCAAGCAGTTCGTGCCCCTGGTCGGCGATGAGACCCTGTTCCAGGCCTCGGCGCGGCGGCTATCCGGGCCGGACTATGCCGCGCCGCTGGTGCTGACCAATGCCGATTTCCGCTTCATCGTCACCGAGCAGCTGGCCGCGGCCGGCATCGACCCCGGCGCCATCCTGATCGAACCCGAGGGCCGCAACACCGCCCCCGCCATCCTCGCCGCCGCGCTGTGGTTGGAAAGGACCGACCCGGACGCGCTGATGCTGGTGGCCCCTTCCGATCACGTGGTGCCCGAGCCCGAGGCCTTCCGGGCCGCGGTGGCCGCCGGCGTGCCCGCCGCCCGCGACGGCCGCCTGGTGACCTTCGGCATCACCCCCACCCATGCCGAAACCGGTTACGGCTATCTCGAACTGGCCGCAGATCCGGGCGACTTCTCCGCCCGCCCGCTGGCGCTGGAACGCTTTGTCGAAAAACCCGATGCCGAACGCGCAAGGGCCATGCTGGAAGCCGGCAACTACCTGTGGAATGCCGGGATCTTCCTGTTCTCGGCCCGCGCCATCCTCGACGCCTTCCGCAACCATGCGCCCGACCTCGTCCCCCCGGTGCGCAGGGCGGTAGAGGAGGGCCGGCCCGATCTGGGATTCCTGCGGCTGGCCCCCGCGCCCTGGGCCGAGGCCGAAGACATCTCCATCGACTACGCGGTGATGGAACACGCCGACAATCTTTCGGTGGTGCCCTTCTCGGGCGGCTGGTCGGATCTGGGCGGCTGGGACGCGGTCTGGCGCCAGAGCCCGCGCGACGGGCGCGGGGTAGCGACCTCGGGTCCGGCCACCGCGATCGACTGCGATGACAGCCTGCTGCGCTCCGAGGACGAGCGGCTGGAAGTGGTGGGGATCGGGCTGAAGAACATCATCGCCGTGGCCATGCCCGACGCGGTGCTGGTGGCCGATGCCGCCCGCGCCCAGGACGTGAAACGGGCGGTGACGGCGCTGAAGGCCCGCCAGGCCCCCCAGGCCACCGCCTTTCCCAAGGATCACCGCCCCTGGGGCTGGTTCGAAAGCCTCGTTGTCGGCGACCGCTTCCAGGTCAAGCGGATCCACGTCCATCCCGGCGCGGCGCTGAGCCTGCAAAGCCACCACCACCGCGCCGAACACTGGATCGTTGTCGAGGGCACCGCGAAGGTGACCATCGATGACGAGGTGAAGCTGATCAGCGAAAACCAGTCGGTCTATATCCCGCTGGGGGCCCGGCACCGGCTGGAAAACCCCGGCAAGCTGCCGCTGACCCTGATCGAGGTCCAGACCGGCGCCTATCTCGGCGAAGACGACATCATCCGCTACGAAGACGTCTATGCCCGCGACTGAGCGGGCGAGCGCGCCCTACCAGCTGCTCAGCGCCGCCCGCGCCCAGCTGTCGGGGGCCACGCAGACATAGATGTAGCCGCCATCCCAGCAGATCTCGCCCGGCTTCCCCGGCGCGGAGGACGAGGCCGGCGTGCGGCTCGTGCGCAGGCGCAGGCTGTCGCCGGCCACGTCCAGCGCCGCGGTGGGTGCCGCCGCCCCGCCGATTCCGACCCGGCCGCCGGCATCGGCGCGCAGCGCCTCGGTCCATGATCCGCCGTCGCCCGAGACGCGAATGGTGAATTCGGTATCCCCCGCCAGCCCGATCTCGGCATGACCGGTCCAGCCCGACTGGAACAGCACCGAGCCGGTATCGCCGGCCGCGGCCTTGTTGATCTTCAGCCGGTGGTCGGTTCCGTCATGGCTGAGCAGCACGGCCGCCGATTTCACCGCCAGCCGGTTGACCGGGTCCGAGGCGGTGCCGATGCCGAGACCGGGCAGGTTCTCCACATCGGCCCGCAGCAGCGCCCAGGCCCCTCCGTCCCAGACGCGCAGTTCCGCCTCGGCCCGGCCCCAGGCCCGCCAGCCCGGCCGCGGGGCGATGAAGTGCCACGCCGCATCGGTCCAGACCGCAAGCATGTCCGGCTGCCCCGCCCACAGCCCGGTCGGCGCCGGCCCCAGCGCGTGCAGCTCGCCCTCGGCCGGGGCGGCGGGGGGGATCTCGCTCCCGAAACCTTCGACCACCATCTGCACCAGCACGTCCAGCCTTTGCAGGGCCTCGTTATGGGTGACGTGCTTCTGCGCCTGTCCGGGCTGGATGTAGGGCAGGGAAAGGATGGCTGAACTGTCCGTGCTGTTGGCCGTCATCCGGGCCTCCTGTCGTTGAAACCTGTACGGGTCGGATCCGCCGGCACCCTGCGTGGGGGCGGTTTCGGCGGAGCTAACGGGGCGGGCGTTGCGGCAGGGTTTCGTCAACCATGCGGGGGAGGGGCGCTGCCCCTCCTGGCCTGCGGCCAGTTCACCCCGGAGTATTTTCGGCAAGATGAAGGATGGTGGATGAAATCCGGTGGGCCTCGAAGCTTGTCCGGAAATTTTATGAAACTGCGCAGGATTCTCCCGGTTTCCGCCACAAATCCGCTCTGCCCGGTTGCCCCTTGCCGGGCGATTTTCGGGCGGGGGCGCGGATGGGGTGGAAATTTCCGCGATGGAACTTCGATTCGACGGGCGGTTCTATGGCAACGACCCGATCCTGGATGCGGATCTGCGGGATCTGGAAGTTGTGGAGACGGCCTCGGGCCGGTTCCTGCTGGCGGCCACCGGCTTGCAGGGCGGTGTCAGCACCTTCCGCCTGGCCGACGGGGCGGGGCTGGCCGGGTTCGTGTCGTCGCAGCTTTACGGCCCCGCCGCCGGGCTGGGGGTGGGGCAGGTGGCTGCGGTTTCCCTTGACGGATCGCTTGAGGTGATCCTTGCCGGCGCCGGGAACGGCGCGCTGGTCAGCTTCGGGCTGGGTGCCGATGCGAATCTGTCCGCTGCGGTTTCTCTGGACTTGCCGGGACAGGACGGGCGCCGCGCCGATGCGCTGGCGGCGGTTTCGCTGCCGGACGGGCGCAGCGCGCTTTACATGTTCGATGCCGTGACCGGCACGCTGCGCGCCAGCATCAGCGACGGCAGCGGGCAGATGGCGGCGGATGTGGCCCGCCGTGGCGGTGCGGATGCCTATGCGATGGGAGGGCAGGTGCTGCTGGAGACGGCCGGGGCCGGCGGCAACAGCTTTCTGCTGGCGGCGGAGGGCGACGGCAACGGGCTGCGCAGCTACCGGGTCAACCTGTCCACCGGAGCGCTGCGCGTCGCCGACAGTCTCGGAGCGGCGGATGGTCTTGGCATCAATACCCCGACCGCGCTCGAAACCGTCGTTGCCCATGGCGCCACCTGGATCATCCTCGGTGCGGCGGGCAGCAGCTCGCTCAGCGTGATGCGGCTCGATGCCACCGGGCGGATAACCCCGGCCGATCACCTTCTCGACACGCTGGCCACCCGGTTTGGCGGGGTGACGGCGCTCAAGGCGGTGGTGGTGCCCGACATGAACGGCGGCCAGCGCGCCTTCGTTCTGGCCGGCGGGGCCGATGACGGGATCAGCCTGTTCTCGCTGCTGCCCGACGGGCGGCTGCTGCATCTGCAGAGCCTGGCCCAGTCGCCGGGGCTGGGCCTGACCGGCGTGAGCGCCATCGAGGCGTCGGTGGTCGGCAGCACGCTGCAGATCTTCGTGACCTCGGCCACAACGCCCGGCATCACGCAGCTGTCGCTGCCGCTGGCCGGGCTGGGGACGGTGATCGACCCCGGACCGGGGGCGGCCACCACCGATCCTCTGACCGGCACCGGCGGTGCCGACATCCTGGTCGGGCAGGGGCAGACGCTGAATGGCGGGGCAGGGGCGGACATCCTCGTCTCGAACAGCCGCGGCGGGGCGCTGAGCGGCGGGGCAGGGGCGGATCTCTTCGTGCTGGCCCCCACCGACAACCCGCTCAAGATCACCGATTTCGAACCCGGTATCGACCGCATCGACCTCTCGGCCTTTCCGCTGCTGCACGATCCCGGCCAGCTGGAGTGGAAACCCATGACCAAAGGCATCCAGTTGCGTTTCGGCACCACCGGGTTTTCGGTCTTCAGCGCCGATGGCCGGACACTGACCCCGGCCGATCTGTGGCCCGGCGGCTTTGACACGGCCGACCGGGTGCCGCTGCCCGCGGGGCCGGTGTGGAACACGATCCCTGCCTCCACCGGCAACGACCGGCTGCGCGGCACCGCCGGGCGGGACCATGTCGAAGCACTGGCCGGGCACGACCGGATCTCGACCGGTCGCGGCGGCGACTGGCTGTCCGGGGGGGCCGGGCGCGACACGCTGTTTGCCGGCAAGGGCGGCGACCGCCTGCGCGGCGGGGGCGGGCGCGACGACCTGCATGGCGGCGCCGGAACCGACCGGCTGCGGGGAGGGCCCGGAAACGATACGCTTCACGGCGGGCGCGGCGACGATCTGCTGACCGGCGGAGCCGGGCGCGACCTGTTCGTCTTTGCCGATGCCGCAGGCACCGACCGGATCACCGATTTCACCCCCGGGGCCGATCTCATCCGCCTGACCCGCTCGGGGCTGCAATTCGCCGATCTGGACATCCGTGCCGACACCACGGGTACGGGAACTGAAATATTCGCCGGCGCGGTCACCATCCTGCTGGACGGCGTGACTCCGGGACAGATCACCGCCGACGATTTCCTGTTCGGATGATCCAGAAAACAGGCTCTATCAAGGGGATTTATTCGGATTTACAAATTATTTACCATAACACTGATTACAGGTGTCAGGCGGCCATGAGGGCCTGATGCACCGCGATCGCCTCTTCCAGATCGTCGAAATACCGCAACTGGCCGTTTTCCAGCACCAGGCCGGCATTGCAGAACTCGCGCAGCTGGTTCATCGAATGGCTGACCATGATCGCGCTGGAATGGCGCATCCGGTCGATGAAGACCGCCCGCGACTTGCGCCGGAAGGCCGCATCGCCCACCGCCGTCACCTCGTCCACCAGGTAGGTGTCGAAGCGGATCCCCATCGACGCCCCGAAGGTCAGGCGCGAGCGCATTCCCGAGGAATAGGTGCGCACCGGCATGTGGAAGAACTTGCCCAGCTCGGCAAAATCCTCGACGAAAGCCAGCAGGGAATCAGTGTCTACGCCGTAGATCCGGGCAATGAAGCGGATGTTCTGCGCACCGGTCAGGTCGCGGTGAAACGACCCGCCGAAACCCACCGGCCAGGAAATCGAACCGTCGCTGACAATCCGCCCGGTATCGGGACGCATGGTGCCCGCGATCATTTCCAGCAAGGTCGTCTTGCCCGCGCCGTTCCGGCCCAGCAACGCCAGCGACTTTCCCGATGGCAGGATCATGTCCAGGTGATCGATCACCAGCCGGTACCGGCCCTGCACCCGGAAACCCTTGGAAAGGTTTTCGAACCGGATCACCCAGCCGCCTCCCCGTTCATCCCCGGTCGCGGATCGAATAGTAGATCAGCGCCACGATCGACCAGATCAGGGTCAGGAACAGGGCGACCAGACCGCTCAGCAGCCAGCGCCGGGGATATTCCGACTCGGCGGCAAGGGTCGGGCGGATATAGGTGGCCAGATAGCGGCTCTGACGGGCGGCATCGTCCTTTGCCGCCTGCAATGCGGTCAGCGCCGCGCGATAGGCATCCTCGGCGAATTTGAGATCCACGCTCAGGCCTTCATATTCGGCAATCACGCTGGGATAGTCTTCGCTCAACCCGCCCGTTTCGGAACTGTCGCCGGCAAAGGTTTCCCGTTCATTGGCGATGCGATCGCGGATCACCTCGATCCTTTGCTGCGCCTTGGTCAGCCGCGG
>JALTNO010000247.1 GCA_027000645.1 Paracoccaceae bacterium
CGCACCTCTCCCGCAGCCCCGGAGCGCATACCGGGACGAGATGAGGACGAACCCTGATGCTGGATGCCGCCAAGACCACGCAGACGCAGGTCGAGACCCTGCTCGAGATCAACAATATCGAGGTGATATACAACCACGTGATCCTCGTGCTCAAGGGCGTGAGCCTGAACGTGCCCAAGGGCGGGATCACGGCGCTTCTGGGGGGCAACGGCGCCGGCAAGACGACCACGCTGAAGGCGGTTTCCAACCTGCTGCACTCCGAGCGCGGCGAAGTGACCAAGGGCAGCATCATCTACCGCGGCAAGCGGGTACAGGATCTGGAACCGGCCGAACTGGTGAAGATGGGCGTGATCCAGGTCATGGAAGGCCGCCACTGCTTCGAACACCTGACGGTCGAGGAAAACCTGCTGACCGGGTTCTACACCCGCTCTGACGGCAAGGCCGCGATGGAGCGCGACCTCGAACTTGTCTATTCCTATTTCCCGCGCCTGAAGGAACGCCGCCGCAGCCAGGCCGGCTATACCTCGGGCGGCGAGCAGCAGATGATCGCGATCGGCCGGGCGCTGATGGCCAACCCCGAGACGATCCTGCTGGACGAACCCAGCATGGGGCTTGCCCCGCAGCTGGTGGAGGAGATCTTCGAGATCGTGAAGGATCTCAACGAAAAGGAAGGCGTGTCCTTCCTGCTGGCCGAACAGAACACCAATGTGGCGCTGCGCTTCGCGCATTACGGATACATCCTGGAAAACGGCCGGGTGGTGATGGACGGCCCCGCCGCCGAGCTGCGCGAGAACCCGGACGTCAAGGAGTTCTACCTGGGCGTGTCCGAAGAGGGCCGCAAGTCCTTCCGCGACGTGCGCTCCTACCGCCGGCGCAAGCGGTGGCTGAGCTGACGGCTTCGCAGCCGCGAAACAACGACAGGGCCGGGCCGGAGACGGATTTCGGCCGCAACAAACGGGATCAGGCAAGCGGTCGCGCCTTTCGTGCGGCGCCTGGAGGGATGAAGGATGAGCCAGTATTACGACGCGTTGGAAACCCGATCCGCCGACGAGCGCGCCGCGGCCCTGGCCGAGGCGCTGCCGCGGCAGATCGCCCGGGCACAATCGGCGCCGGGCTATGCCGGGTCGCTGGACGGGGTGGACCCGGCCTCGATCACCACCGTCGAGGACCTGGCCGCCCTGCCGGTCCTGCGTAAGTCCGAGCTGAGCCGCGCGCAGGCGGAAAATCCGCCCTTCGGCGGGTTCACGGTCAAGCCGGCGCATGGCTTTGCCCATGTTTTCCAGTCGCCGGGGCCGATCTACGAACCCGGCGGGACCGAACATGACTGGTGGCGGATGGGCCGGTTCCTGCACGCCGCCGGCATCGGCCGGGGCGACATCGTGCAGAACTGTTTCGGCTATCACCTGACCCCCGCGGGCATGATCTTCGAGAACGGCGCGCGGGCTGTGGGGGCGGCGGTGCTGCCCGCCGGCACCGGCCAGACCGAGCTTCAGGTCACGGCCGCCCATGACGTGGGCTCGACGGCTTACGCGGGCACGCCGGACTATCTGAAGGTGATCCTCGACAAGGCCGAGGAGATGGGGGTGAAGCTGAACTTCTCCAAGGCCGTGGTCGGGGGCGGGGCGCTGTTCCCGTCGCTGCGCCAGGAATATGCCGATCGCGGCATCACCTGCCTGCAGAACTACGCCACCGCCGATCTGGGCAACATCGCCTACGAGTCCGAGGCGATGGAAGGCATGATCGTCGATGAAGGCGTGATCGTCGAGATCGTCACCCCCGGCACCGGCGACCCGGTGGCGCCGGGAGAGGTGGGCGAGGTGGTCGTGACCTCGCTCAACCCCGATTACCCGCTGATCCGCTTCGCCACCGGGGATCTCAGCGCGGTGATGGAAGGGGTCAGCCCCTGCGGGCGCACCAACATGCGCATCAGGGGCTGGATGGGCCGGGCCGACCAGACCACCAAGATCAAGGGCATGTTCGTGCGTCCCGAACAGGTCGCGCAGCTGGTGGCCCGGCATGACGAGATCCTCAAGGCGCGTGTCATCGCCACCCGCGAGGGCGAGATGGACGCGATGACCGTCAGGGTCGAATCCGAGGGCGGCGACCCTTCGGCGTTCGCGCGTTCGGTGGTCGAGGTGCTCAAGCTCAAGGGGCGGGTCGAGATCGTGCCGCCGGGAACACTGCCCAGGGACGGTCTGGTGATCGAGGACCAGCGCAAATACGACTGACTTGCATTTTCGATCTGGCATTTCCGACTGAAATGGTCGAATAAGGGTCGGGGGGGGCCGGTTGCGCCCCGCCTTTGCCATTCATCAGGAATTCGGAATTGGCCGAAACCGTCCGATACGCCGAACATGGTTCGCACCGGCATCACGCCCGCGGCACGCGGGTGATCGGCGTGCTGGCCCATGTGGTTGCCCTGGCCTGCCTGCTGCCGATGGTGGCGGTGGCGCTGGCGGCGCTTACGGGGGGCACCGACACGATTGCCCATCTGATGCAGACGGTTCTGCCGCGCTATACGGCGACCACGCTGGCGCTGGTGGTGCTGGTGGCCATCGGCACCTTTGCCATCGGGGTCGGCGCGGCGTGGCTGGTGACGATGACCCGGTTTCCCGGCGTCCGGGTGCTGGAAATCGCGCTGGTCCTGCCGCTGGCCTATCCGGCCTATGTGCTGGCCTATGCCTATACCTATCTTCTGGATCACGCGGGCATCGTCCAGTCCACCCTGCGCGCGGTCATGGGCTGGGGGCCGCGCGACTACTGGTTTCCCGAGGTGCGCTCGCTGCCCGGCGCGGCGGTGATGCTGATCCTCGTCCTCTACCCTTACGTCTATCTGCTGGCGCGCGCGGCCTTTCTTCAGCAAAGCGCCTCGGCCTTTCTGGCCGCCCGGGCGCTGGGCCGGAGCCCGTGGCAGGCGTTCCTGCGGGTCAGCCTGCCGATGGCGCGGCCGGCGATCGCGGCGGGGGTGCTGCTGGCGGTGATGGAAACCATCGCGGATTTCGGCACGGTGGCGCATTTCGGCGTGCAGACCTTCGCCACCGGCATCTACAGCAGTTGGTTTTCCATGGCCGACCGGGCGGCGGCGGCGCAGCTGGCGCTGTTCCTGCTCGGCTTTGCCCTGCTTCTGGCGGTGACCGAGCGCATCCAGCGCGGGCAGGCCAGGTATCACGGCGCAGGCAAGCGCCACGCGACAATGCCACCGGCGCAGCTGCACGGGGCGCGCGCGGCGCTGGCGTTCCTTCTGTGCATCGTGCCCGTGATCTTCGGATTCCTGCTGCCGGCGGTGGTTCTGTTCGAAATGGGGCTGGGGTCCGAGCAGGACCTGTTCAGCCCCCGCTATGTCGGGTTCATCCGCAATTCCCTGACACTGGCCAGCATTGCCGCCGTGGTCACGGTGCTGGCGGCGATCTGCGTGGGGTTTTACCAGCGGTTGCAGCCGGGGCGGCGCTCGGCCATGGCCGCCTATGTGGCGCGGCTGGGCTATGCGGTGCCGGGCGGGGTGATCGCGGTGGGGCTGATCGTGCCCTTCGCGGCCTTCGACAATGCCGTGGACGCGTGGATGCGCGCAACCTTCGGGATTTCCACCGGCCTGCTCCTGACCGGCTCGATCTGGCTGCTGATCGCCGCCTACATGGTGCGCTTCCTCGCCTCGGCGCTGGGCGCCTACGAGGGCGGTCAGAGCATGATCCACGCCAACATGGATGCCGCCGCCCGGTCGCTGGGGCAGACACCGCTGGGCACGCTGCGCCGGGTGCATCTGCCGATCCTGACCCCAAGCCTGCTGACCGCGCTGCTGATCGTGTTCGTGGACGTGATGAAGGAATTGCCGGCCACGCTGATCATGCGCCCGTTCAATTTCGACACCCTGGCGGTACAGGCCTACCGGCTGGCCTCGGACGAGCGGCTGGAAGGGGCGGCGGTGCCTTCGCTGGTCATCGTCGCGGTGGGGCTGCTGCCGGTGATCCTGATCTGCCGGCAGGTGGGACGGCGGTCCTGAGTCGTTCCGACATTCCCTACCGCAGCGCCCGCCCCTTCACGATCGCCTCCGCCCCGAAGCGGCGCCGGATCTCGTCGGCGGCGCGTTCGGCGCGGCTGCGGCGGACCGCGCCGGGGTCGAGCAGGTCGCCCGACTTGTCGGCATCCGCCTCTGGCCCCAGCCCGGACAGGCCGCAGCCCAGCAGCCGGAACGGGCCGGCCTCGTCCAGCTGATCGAACAGCGCCCGCGCCGTGCGATAGATGCGGTCGGCCAGTTGCGTCGGATCGCGCAGCGAGGCGCGCCGGGTCAGCAGCCGGTGATCGGCGCGCTTGAGCTTGAGCGTGACCACGCGCCCGGCCAGCCCCCTGGCCTTGGCGCGGTCGGATACCTTCTCGGCCATGCGCCACAGGTGGCCGTCCAGGATCTCCGGATCGCCCGTGTCCTCGGAAAAGGTGGTCTCGTTGGAGATGGACTTGATCGGCGCGTCGGCCGTGACTGGCCGGTCGTCCTGTCCGCGCGCGAGATGCCACAGCCGCTCGCCCATCGCGCCGAACCGGGCATGCAGGGCTTCGCGGTCCCATCGCAACAGGTCGGAAATCGTGCGAATTCCCGCGCGTGAGAGCGCCTCCTGCGCCGCCGGTCCGATGCCCCAGATAAGGCTGACGGGGCGGTCGCGCAGGAAATCGGCGGTTTCCGCGCGGCCGATCACCGAAAATCCCCGCGGCTTGTCCAGGTCCGAGGCCACCTTGGCCAGGAACTTGTTGTGCGACAGCCCGATGGAGCCGCTTATGCCCAGCTCGTCCCGCATGCGCCTGACCAGGCGGGCCAGCATGACCGCCGGCGGGGCTCCGTGCAGCCGCCTCGTACCGGACAGGTCCAGGAAGGCCTCGTCCAGCGACAGCGGTTCCACGGCGGGGGTGAGCTCCTCCATCATCGCGCGGATCCGGCGCGAGACGGCGGCATAGACCTCCATGCGCGGGCGGATCACCACCGCATCCGGGCACAGCCGCAGCGCCTGAAACATCGGCATGGCCGAGCGCACGCCGCGTATCCGCGCCACATAGCAGGCGGTGGAGACGACCCCGCGCCGCCCGCCGCCGATGATCACCGGCTTGTCGGCCAGGCCGGGGTTGTCACGTTTTTCCACCGAGGCATAGAAGGCGTCGCAATCCATGTGCGCAATGGTCAGTTCGAACAGCTCGGGATGTGCGACCACCTGCGGGCTGCGGCAGGCCGGGCAGCGGGAGCCGGCGTCGAAGGCGGTCAGGCAGTCGCGGCAGAGGGCGGGCATCGGTCTGGCCTTGCAAAGAGCGGAACCCCGATTGCGGCATGTTGCAGCCGATCAGAAACGATCATCCGGCAAACGCAGGCGAAGCGCAAGGCAACTGGCCGCCTGCGCGGGTGCGAAGAAGAAGGAGAGAAGGCCGGGACCGATCCGGCGGAAAGACCCCCCGCCGATTCGAGCGGGGGGAGGTAACGAACCTCAGGAAGAGCAAGGTCCGTCGGGGAGTGTCTCAATGCAAGACTCGCCCAGAATCGCCTCCGGGCAAAGTCAGGAGTGGCGGTTCGCCAAAGCTGTGTCTCATCTGTGCCTTTCAGGGCACATGACGCCTCAGGCCGCGCCCAGTTCCGCCACGATCGCCCGGGCGGCCTGGCGCGGATCGGCGGCCTGCCAGACGGGGCGGCCGACGACGATGTGATCGGCCCCGTTTGCGATGGCCTGCGCGGGGGTTGCCACCCGCTTCTGGTCGCCGCGCGCGGCACCTGCCGGACGCACCCCCGGCGTCACGATCAGCCGCCCCCGCGCCTCGGGCAGGGCGCGGATGGATGCCGCCTCCTGCGGCGAGGCGATGACCCCGTGGGCGCCGGCCTCGAATGCGCGCCCGGCGCGTTCCTCGACCAGGTCGCGGATCTCTCCGGGCTTGATGAGGGCCTCGTCCAGGTCGGCCCGGTCCAGCGAGGTCAGAATGGTCACGGCAAGGATCTTCAGATTGCTCCCGGCCGCGCCCTGGACGGCGGCGCGGACCACGTGCGGGTCGCCGTGGACGGTGAGGAAATCGAGCTCGAACTGCGCCAGCCCGCGCACGGCGGCCTCGACGGTGGCACCGATGTCGAACAGCTTCATGTCGAGGAAGATGCGCTTGCCCTGCTCCTGCTTGAGCTCGTTCGCAAGGGCCAGCCCGCCGCCGGTGAGCATGCCCAGGCCGATCTTGTAGAAGCCGACCGCATCGCCGATCCGTTCGGTCAGCTCCAGCGCCTGCACGGCGTTGGGGAGGTCGAGGGCAACGATCAGGCGGTCATCGGGCATGGCATGGGCCTCTTGCGGTCGAACGGTCGCATCCGTCTATGCCCGCCGCGCCGCGTCAGCACAAGGTGGCAGCGCGCGGGCGGGGGACTGAACCACCTGTCACCGAGGCGGCGAAGATTGCCGGTGGAGCGGGAAAAATCCGTGACGCGGGGGGGTTGAACCGGATCGGGCCGGTCCCAAATTGAGGGTGAGGCCCGAACCGGGGCGTGCCGCGAAGCGGGCGCCGGCAAGACGGGCGCTTGAAAGGAGACAAAGACATGGACTTGAACAAGTTCACCGACCGCGCACGCGGTTTCCTGCAGGCTGCACAGACCATTGCCTCGCGGGAGGAGCATCAGAGACTGATGCCCGAGCACCTTCTCAAGGCATTGCTGGATGACGATCAGGGGCTGGCCAGCAATCTGATTGCCCGCGCCGGCGGTTCGCCCGAGCGCGTGGTCGAGGCGCTGGAAGGGGCGCTGAACAAGATCCCGCGGGTCAGCGGCGACAGCGGCCAGGTCTATCTCGATACGCTGACCGGCCGGGTTCTGGACGAGGCCGAGAAGATCGCCTCCAAGGCCGGCGACAGCTTCGTTCCGGTGGAGCGGATCCTGATGGCCCTCGCGCTGGTGAAGTCCGGCGCGAAAGAGGCGCTGGAGGCCGGCGCCGTGACCGCGCAGAAGCTGAACGCCGCGATCAATGACATCCGCAAGGGGCGCACGGCCGACAGCGCCAGCGCCGAGGAAGGCTATGACGCGCTGAAAAAATACACCATCGACCTGACCGAACGCGCCCGTGAAGGCAAGATTGACCCGATCATCGGCCGCGACGAGGAAATCCGCCGCACCATGCAGGTGCTCAGCCGCCGGACCAAGAACAACCCGGTGCTGATCGGCGAACCGGGCGTCGGCAAGACGGCGATTGCCGAGGGGTTGGCGCTGCGCATCGTCAATGGCGACGTGCCCGAAAGCCTGCGCAACAAGAAGCTGCTTGCGCTGGACATGGGGGCGCTGATCGCCGGGGCCAAGTATCGTGGCGAGTTCGAAGAGCGACTGAAGGCGATCCTCAAGGAAATCGAGGCCGCCGCCGGCGAGATCATCCTGTTCATCGACGAGATGCACGTTCTGGTGGGGGCGGGCAAGACCGATGGCGCGATGGATGCGGCCAACCTCATCAAGCCGGCTCTGGCCCGGGGCGAGCTGCACTGCGTCGGCGCGACCACGCTGGACGAGTATCGCAAATATGTCGAAAAGGACGCGGCCCTTGCCCGTCGCTTCCAGCCGATCTTTGTCAGCGAACCGACGGTCGAGGATACGATCTCGATCCTGCGCGGCATCAAGGAGAAATACGAGCTGCACCACGGGGTGAAGATCTCGGATTCGGCGCTGGTGGCGGCGGCGACGCTGAGCCATCGCTACATCACCGACCGTTTCCTGCCGGACAAGGCCATCGACCTGATCGACGAGGCCGCCAGCCGGCTGCGGATGCAGGTGGACAGCAAGCCCGAGGAGCTCGACCAGCTCGACCGGCAGATCCTGCAGCTGCAGATCGAGGCCGAGGCCCTGCGCAAGGAAGCCGATGCGGCCTCGAAGGAGCGGCTGGAGAAGCTCGAAAAGGAACTGGCCGAGCTTCAGGAACGCAGCGCCGAGCTGACCGCGCGCTGGCAGGCCGAGCGCGACAAGCTGGCCACCACCCGCGACCTGAAGGAGCAGCTCGACCGGGCCCGTGCCGAGCTCGAGATCGCCAAGCGCGAGGGCAACCTCCAGCGTGCGGGCGAACTGAGCTACGGCGTGATCCCCGAGCTGGAGAAGAAGCTGGCCGAGGCCGAGAAGCAGGAGGCCGAAGGGCTGATGGTCGAGGAAACCGTCCGCCCCGAGCAGATCGCCCAGGTGGTCGAACGCTGGACCGGCATCCCGACCTCGAAGATGCTGGAGGGCGAGCGCGAAAAGCTGCTGCGCATGGAAGAGGAGCTGCACAAGCGCGTGGTCGGTCAGGATCAGGCGATCCGGGCGGTGGCCAACGCGGTGCGCCGGGCGCGCGCCGGGCTCAACGACCCGAACCGGCCGCTGGGTTCGTTCCTGTTCCTCGGCCCCACCGGCGTCGGCAAGACCGAGCTGACCAAGGCGGTTGCCGAGTATCTCTTCGACGATGACGACGCGATGGTGCGCATCGACATGTCCGAGTTCATGGAGAAGCACTCGGTCGCGCGGCTGATCGGCGCCCCGCCGGGCTATGTCGGCTATGACGAGGGCGGCGTGCTGACCGAGGCGGTGCGGCGCCGGCCCTATCAGGTGATCCTGTTCGACGAGGTCGAGAAGGCCCACCCGGACGTGTTCAACGTGCTGCTGCAGGTGCTGGATGACGGTGTGCTGACCGATGGTCAGGGCCGTACGGTGGACTTCAAGCAGACGCTGATCGTGCTGACATCGAACCTCGGCAGCCAGGCGCTGAGCCAGCTGCCCGAGGACGCGGATGCCGCCGATGCCAAGCGCGACGTGATGGATGCGGTGCGCGCGCATTTCCGGCCCGAATTCCTCAACCGGCTGGACGAGATCATCATCTTCGACCGGCTCAGCCGCAAGGACATGGACGGGATCGTCGAGATCCAGCTGTCGCGTCTGCAACAACGCCTGGCGGCGCGCAATATCCGGCTCGAACTGGACGATGCCGCGCGCAAGTGGCTGGCCGACGAGGGTTACGATCCGGTGTTCGGCGCCCGCCCGCTCAAGCGGGTGATCCAGACCGCACTGCAGAACCCGCTGGCCGAGATGCTGCTGGCCGGCGAGATCCGCGATGGCGACACGGTGCCGGTCACTGCCGGGCCCGACGGTCTCATCATCGGCGAGCGGCTGGGCACCACCGACCGGCCGCGACCGGACGAGGCGGTCATCCACTGAGCCTCGGCTCCTCCCCGGTCGAACTTATGGCGGCCCCCGGTATTCCGGGGGCCGTTTCATGTTCACGGGGGGGCTCTGCCCCCCGCACCCCCCGCACCGCCCGGAGTATTTCCGGCAAGAGGAAAGGAGCGATTTCCCGCTTCTCCTTCACCTTGCGTCAAATACTCCGGGGGAGAGGCCCGCAGGGCCGAGGGGGCAGAGCCCCCTTTTCGAATGCTGTCAATGTCCCGGCGGATGTCTGGAAGGTTGCTACTCCAGCGCCTGTTTCACGATCGAGTCGAGAAACGCCTGCACCTCCTGCATTTCGCCTTCGGGATAGGTTCTGTAGCCCACGACGACCTTGCCCGGATCGTCCGCCAGTTCGGCGACGAAGATGCCGTAGGGGCAGAAGGCGATGTTCATGGGGTTGGCCTCCATGACCTTGCGTGACAGCCGCGCCGAGCAGAACTGGTATACCTCGGCCCTGACGAACAGGACCTTGTCGGACCCCACGTCGGCGCGGGTGCGTTCCAGCATGTCGCCCACGTGGCTGATGGAATCGATCACCAGGCCCTGATCGGTGATGGCGTTCTCGACGCTGAAGAGCACGTCGTCGAAGCTTTCCTCGGTCGTGTATGTCACCCAGCTCTGGGCCGCCGCGACGGTGGCGGTCAGGGAAAGGGCGGTTGCAAGCAACAGGTGTTTCATCTTTGGTCCTCCTCCGCATCCGGCCGGCTTGCCTCCGTCCGGTAATACCCGCACTCTAGCAGCGATCAAGCGACGTGCATTGCTTCACGTCAAACTCGCGGGGTAGGCGCATGAGTTCCGCTTTCGGCATCCTAGAGCTGCTGGCGTTCGGCTTTCTCATCGTCGTTGGCCTGCTGGTCGGCGTGGCGGTGGTTCTTTTCTTCATCGATCGTTTCCAGACGGCGGATGCGATTCGGCGCAATTATCCGGTGATCGGCCGGTTCCGCGGCCTTTTCATGCAGCTGGGAGAATTCTTCCGGCAGTATTTCTTCGCGATGGATCGCGAAGAACTGCCCTTCAACCGGGCGCAGCGGGACTGGGTGTATCGGGCGGCCGACGGGAAAAGCAACACGGTCGCCTTCGGCTCGACCCGCAACCTGACGGTTCCGGGAACGCCGGTCTTCGTCAATTCGCCCTTTCCGCCGCTGCACGACCAGCATACGCGAAGCGAACCTCTGCTGATCGGGGCGCAGGCGCGTGTGCCTTACCTGGCGCCGTCCTTCTTCAACATTTCGGGCATGAGCTATGGCGCGCTGTCGAAACCGGCGGTCGATGCGCTCAGCCACGGGGCGAAGCAGGCGGGAATCTGGCTCAATACCGGCGAGGGCGGTCTCAGCGAGTGCCACCTCGCGGGGGGCTGCGACATCGTTTTCCAGATCGGTACCGCCAAGTACGGCGTGCGCGACCGCGCCGGCCGGCTTGACGACGACAGGCTGCGCGCGGTGGCCGCGCATGAACAGGTGCGGATGTTCGAGATCAAGCTTGCCCAAGGGGCCAAGCCGGGAAAGGGCGGCATACTGCCCGCGGTGAAGGTGACGCCCGAAATCGCCCGGATCCGGGGGATCGAGCCGGGCCGGGACAGCATGTCTCCAAATCGCCATGCCGAGATCGACAGTTTCGACGACCTGCTGGATTTCGTCGCCCATGTCCGCGAGGTGACGGGCAAGCCGGTGGGGATCAAGACGGTGATCGGGGCCGAGTCCTCGGTGCGTGCCCTGTTCGAGGCGGTTCTTGCCCGCGGTGCGGCGGCGGCTCCGGATTTCATCACCGTCGATGGCGGCGAGGGCGGGACGGGGGCGGCGCCGATGCCGTTGATGGATCTCGTCGGCATGTCCATCCGCGAGGCCCTGCCGCTGGTTGCCGGGCTGCGCGAGGAATACGGGTTGAAGGAGCGGGTCCGGCTGATCGCCAGCGGCAAGCTGGTCAACCCGGGCGACGTGGCCTGGGCCCTGGCGGCGGGGGCGGATTTCGTGGTCTCGGCCCGCGGCTTCATGTTCGCGCTGGGCTGCATCCAGGCGATGAAGTGCAATCGCAACACCTGCCCCACCGGTATCACCACCCACGATCCGCACCTGCAGAAGGGGCTGGTGGCCGAAAGCAAGTATGAACGCGTGGCCCGTTATGCCCGGCGGATCATCGACGAGGTCGAGACCATCGCCCATTCGGTCGGCGTGGCCGAACCGCGCCTGATCCGTCGTCGCCACGTGCGGATCGTGCAGCCTGACGGAAGCAGCATTCCGATGAACGCGCTGCGCAAAGGTTACAAGGGGGTCGCCAAATCGTGAGTCGGCTTGTGTTGGACAGGTGAGGCCAAACCGCTAGGTCGGTTGGAGGAAACGAACGGAGTGCAAGATGGCCCACAGATGGACGAACGACCTGACCGAAGCGGATGTGACCCCCCATGGCGTCTGGCTGAACCGGCGCCAGATCATGGCGGGACTGGCCGGAGGGATTGCGGGCGCGGGACTTGCCGCGCTGGCCGGTCCGGCGGCGGCGGCCGGCGATGACCTGGAACCGAACAGCTGGAAAGAGATCACCAGCTACAACAATTTCTACGAATTCGGCACCGGCAAGAGCGACCCGTCCGAAAGGGCGGGAAGCCTGACCACCAGCCCCTGGAGCGTCAGGATCGACGGGCTGGTGGAGCGGCCCGGCGACTATGCCCTGGGCGACATCCTTTCGAAGATGACGATCGAGCGGCGCATCTACCGGCTGCGCTGTGTCGAGGCCTGGTCGATGGTGGTGCCCTGGGACGGGTTCGAACTGGCCGACCTTCTGGGCATGGCCGGGGTGAAGGCGGGGGCGAAATACGTCGCGTTCGAGACCCTCCTGCGGCCCGAGGAAATGCCGGGCCAGCGCTATCCGGTGCTGGAGTGGCCCTATGTCGAGGGGCTGCGGCTGGACGAGGCCATGCACCCGCTGACGATCATGGCCACCGGGCTGTACGGCAAGCCGCTGCCCAATCAGAACGGCGCGCCGCTGCGGCTGGTGGTGCCGTGGAAATACGGTTTCAAGTCGATCAAGTCGGTGGTGCGGATCACGCTGACCTCCGATCAGCCTCCGACCTCGTGGAACAAGGCCAACCCGCGCGAATACGGGTTCTACAGCAACGTGAATCCGAACGTGGATCACCCGCGCTGGAGCCAGGCGACAGAACGGCGCGTGGGCGGCGGGCTGTTCTCGCGCCGGCAGCCGACGTTGATGTTCAACGGCTACGAAAGAGAGGTGGCGTCGCTTTACGAGGGCATGGATCTTGCGAAGTACTACTGACCTCGTGGCGGGATGGCTCAACGGACGGTTCCGGCAGGTGCCGGTGTGGCTGGTCTATCTGACCGGCGCGGCCTACGTGCCGCTGCTGTTCTACTGGGGCGCCACCGGCGGCCTGGGGGTCGAGCCGATCCGGGCGCTGGAACTGGAGCTTGGCCGCATCGGGATCAAGCTTCTGATTCTGGGCCTGGCGATCACGCCGCTGCGGCGGTATTCCGGGCTGAACCTGATGAAGTTCCGCCGCGCGATCGGCGTGCTGGCCTTTTCCTACGTGGCGCTGCATCTGCTGGTGTGGCTGGTGCTGGACGTGCAGGATCCGGCGCGGATCTGGGCCGATATCGTCAAGCGGCCCTATGTCACCATCGGCATGGCCGGCTTCCTGCTGCTGGTGCCGCTGGCGGCGACCTCGAACAACTGGTCGGTCCGGCGGCTGGGGGCGCTCCGCTGGCGGCGGCTGCACCGGCTGGTCTATCCGGCGGTCCTCCTCGGCGCCATCCATTTCACGATTCTGGTCAAGGGGCTGCCGATCCGCCCGTCCGTCTATTTCGCCATCATCATCTTCCTGCTGGCGCTGCGGATGCGGCCGGGTGCGCTCTTGCGGCGCGCCTGAGCGCATTGTCCGGCCGGCCCGGCATGGCTAGATTCCTCCCCGGAGGAGGACGATGACGATGCAGATTGACATGCTGGTCAGCGAACGGTGGCTGAGCGCGCATCTCGATGCGCCCGATCTCGTGGTGATCGACTGCACCAATTTCGCCGAATGGGACGAGGCGGCCGGCATCTACCGCACCGCGTCGGGGCGGCAGCACTGGCTGGAGGGACATATCGAGGGCAGCCGGCACGCCGATTTCACCCGGCCCGGCTTTGCCGGCGACAGTTCGCGCTTTCGCAATACGCTGCCGGAACCGGCCGCCTTTGCCGATGCCATGGCGGCGTTGGGCGTGCATGACGGGGCGCGGGTAGTGCTCTATGACGATGCCGCGTCGATGTGGGCCTGCCGGGTGTGGTGGATGCTGCGCTGGATCGGGTTCGACAATGCGGCGGTGCTGGACGGCGGATGGCTGTACTGGGACGATGCAGGCGGCCGGGTTTCGGAAATCCCGCGCCCCCATGAGCCCGGGGAGCTGACCCATGGCCACCGCCCCGAGCTGTTCGTGGACAAGGCGGCGGTGATGGCGGCGCTGGACGATCCGGGCACGCTTCTGATCGACGCGCTGAGCGAGGCGCAGTTCGAGGGGCGCGAGGAATCGCTGGGGCTGAAGGGGCATATTCCCGGCGCCGTCAACATCCCCGGCGCCAGCCTCGTCGATCCGATCAGCGAGGAGTTCCGCCCGCTCGAAGAGCTTGCCGCGCTGTTTCCCGAGGACCGTTCGCAGCGCACCATCGTCTATTGCGGCAGCGGCGTGGCCGCGGCTTCGGTGGCCTTCACCATGACGCGGCTGGGCTTCGACAACGTGTCGACCTACATGCCGGGGCTTCAGGAATGGGTGACCGACCCGGATGCGCCGCTGGCCTCGGGTTGAGGAACGGGGGCGGATTCGGCGGGGCAGGGTGGCAGATTCGCCCCGCCCCGGCGCCCGGGCGGCGGGGCACGGGCGGGAAAGGCACGGGCAGATCCCCGTCCGGCGTCCGGGGCGCTGCGGCGCAGAAACTTTCTTGCGCCGGGCGTCTCAGATTCGCAATTGAATTTCCGCAACCGGCTTGTTTTCAAGGAAAAATCCGGAGAACGAAAAAAACTTCCCTCATCCTTGAAAAAACCACTTGCGCCTTTTGCCGGTCGACTCTAAACAGCGCTTCACCGGCGGCGCTGAGGTGTTGCCGGTTGCGGGGCTGACTTGGGCTTTGGGGGATACCTGGTTCTGGTTGGTTCTTGCGGAGAATGAGGCATGTCAGGCAGGTTGCGCCGGATTTGATTTGGTGCATCTGTTTGG
>JALTNO010000248.1 GCA_027000645.1 Paracoccaceae bacterium
CGGAAGACGCCCCGCCCGACCTTCCCGAAAACCGCGACCGCGACGACCCGATCCCGGAGCGGCTCAACCGCGCCCTGGCCGAAATCGGCGTGCTCTGACCCCGCCTGCCGATCCTCCCGGGCGCCGGGCGCGCGCGCGCGCCCCGCGTGCTTCACCTTGCCGGAAATACTCCCGCCGGAGGCACCGCGCCGCAGGCGCGGTTCAGACCCATTCGGGGCCGCAGGCGCGGTTCACATTCGTTCGGGGCCGCAGGCGCGGTCCCGTCACCGCCGCGCCTCCAGCCGCGCCGTCAGCTCCGCCATCGCCTGCCGCTCGGCCTCTCCCCACCGGGCCACAAGGCTGCGCCACAGCGTCGCCTGGCTGCGCAGGATCAACCCGTCCGAGAGGATCTTCAGGTGATTGGCCCGCAACGTCTCTCCGGTCGAGGTGATGTCGGCAATCGCCTCGGCGGTTTCGTTCTTCACCGTGCCCTCGGTCGCGCCCTGGCTGTCCACAAGCGCGAAATCCGCGACCCCGCCGGCGACGAGAAACTCGCGCACCAGGCGATGATACTTTGTGGCAATCCGCAGCCGGTGCCCGTGCCGGGCCCGAAACGCCGCTGCCACCGCATCGAGATCGTCCAGCATGTCCACATCGACCCAGGCCCGCGGCACCGCGATCACCAGATCCGCCCGCCCGAAGCCCAGCGGCGCCACCTCTTCCACCTGGCTCTTCCACAGCGGCAGCTTCTCGCGCACCAGATCGGTGCCGGTCACCCCCAGATGCAGCCGCCCCGCCGCCAGCTCCCGCGGGATCTCGCCCGCCGACAGAAGCACCAGCGACACCCCGTCGATCCCCTCCACCGCACCGGCATATTCCCGGTCCGATCCGGTCCGGCTCAGCCGTACGCCGATGCGCGCGAACCAGTCGAAGGTCTTGTCCATCAGCCGCCCCTTGGACGGCACCCCAAGCTTGAGACTCACCCCCGGCCCTCCGCAAGCTCCAGCATCAGCCCCGGACGGATCACGCCACCCACCGCCGGGATCTCGGCCCCTCCGCCCAGCCGCCGCGTCAGCGCGTCATAGCGCCCGCCGGTGGCGATCGGAGGCAGATCCGGACGATCCCCGGCATAAAACCCGAACACGAAACCGTCGTAATACTCCATCGTGGTGCGCCCGTAACTGGCTTCGAAATCGAGCTGCGCCACCTCAATGCCATGCCGGGCCAGCGCCTCCAGCCGCGCCGACAGGCGATCCAGCGCCGGGGCGATCGGCGGCAGATCCGCCGCCAGATCGCGCAACCGCTCCAGCGCCCGCGGCGCGCGGTCGCGCACCGCCAGCAACCTGTCGAGCGCCGCCACCTCGCGTTCCGAAATCGGCGCGACGGCGGCATCGGCGCGCAGCGCCGCGATCCGCGCCTCGATCTCGGCCAGGCTGCGCCGCCCGATCAACGGCCCCATCCCGGCCAGAGGATCCCCGGCCGCCAGCAACGCCGCCCGCGCCGGCGGCACCGGAACGCGCCCGGCATAACGGTCCAGCAGCGCCCGGAACCGGCGCGGATGCCAGATGTGCCGCAGCAGCGCCGCCTTGCGCATGGGCGTGGTTTCCAGCCCCTCCACCGCCGCCATCAGCAGACCGATATCGCCGGTCGCCGCACGCAGCCCCAGCCCCTCGAGCGCCCGCGCGATCAGGGCGAACACCTCCGCATCCGCCTCGGCCGCGTTGTCGCGCGCGAACAACTCGTACCCCACCTGGACATATTCGCTGGGACGGTCGGGATCGTGCTCCTGCCGCCGGAAGACCTCGCCCGCATAGGTATAGCGGGCGGGCTCGGCCCCGTGCGCCATGTGCATCTGCACCACCGGCACGGTAAAGTCGGGACGCAGCATCTGCTCGCCCCGCAGCGCGTCCGAGGTCACATAGGCCCGCCCGCGGATGTCCTCGCCGTAAAGATCCAGCAAGGTCTCGGCCGGTTGCAGGATCGCCGCCTCCACGGGCCGGGCGCCGGCCGCCTCGAACTGCGCCCGCAACCGGGCGGCCAGGGCCCGCTCCTCGGCCCGCCTGCCGGCCCCGCCCGGCATCAGTCCTGCCCGATCCCGTGCGCGGCCAGGACCTCCCGCAACCTGGCGACCAGCTCGCCGCGCGGCACCTCGAACTGGCTCGGCCGTTCCTTCCATTCCTCCAGCGTCGCGGTCTCGGCGATCTGCGCCCCGAGGATCAGGTCCTTCACCTGCACCACCCCGCGCGCCTTCTCGTCGCCGCCCTCGATCACCGCGGCCGGGCTGCGGCGGCGGTCGGCATATTTCAGCTGGTTGCCGAAATTCTTCGGGTTGCCCAGATAAAGCTCGGCCCGGATGCCGGCATTGCGCAGCTCGGCCACCATCGCCAGGTAATCCGCCATCCGGTCGCGGTCCATCACCGTCACCACGACGGGGCCGTGGGTGACGGCCTTGATTCGGCCCTTTTCCCGCAGCGCCGCCAGCAGCCGGTCCACCCCGATCGAAATGCCGGTCGCCGGCACCGCCTGCCCGGTGAAGCGCTTGACCAGATCATCGTAACGCCCGCCCCCCGCGACCGAGCCGAACTGCCGCCTGCGCCCCTTCTCGTCGTAGATGTCGAAGGTCAGCTCGGCCTCGTAGACGGGACCGGTGTAGTAGCCAAGGCCCCGCACCACCGAAGGGTCGATGACGATGCGGTCGGGGCCGTATCCTTGGGCACCCAACAGATCAGCTATCGACTTCAGTTCATCGACACCTTCGTTTCCAATGGGTGAGGATCCCACGATATCATTCAGATAGCTAAGTGTGTGCACCAACACTTCGCTTGATGATTCAGGCGTGTGATCAACACCTCCCATAGATGATCGGCCTACGCCACCTGCTCGAAGTGCGGTAGCTGTCGGATCGTTGTCATGCACTATGTCAGGTTGACCTTTGGCTCGCCAATAGCTGTGCATGCGTGAATTGATCTTTTCTTTTGCATTCACGAACTCCATCACGATCCGGGCCTGCTCGTCCGAGAGCCCCGCACCCTGCGTGAAATCGCCGCTTTCATCGCGGCGCCCCTCGCCCAGCAGCGCCCGCACCCCCTCCGGTCCCAGCCGGTCGAGCTTGTCGATCGCCCGCAGAACGATGCCGCGCTCTTGCGCCATGTGCGACGGGTCGTCGGGGTTCAGCACGCCGGCCACCTCCATCACCCCGTTCAGAACCTTGCGGTTGTTGACCCGGATCAGGTAGTCGCCGCGCGGGATGCCGACCTCTTCGAGCGTATCCGCCAGCATCGCGCAGATTTCCGCATCCGCCGCCATGCTGGCCGCGCCCACGGTGTCCGCATCGCACTGGTAGAACTGCCGATAACGCCCCGGCCCCGGCTTCTCGTTTCGCCACACCGGCCCCATGGCATAGCGCCGATAGGGCGTGGGCAGATCGTTGCGATACTGCGCATAAACCCGCGCCAGCGGCGCCGTCAGATCATAGCGCAGCGCCAGCCAGTCGCCCTTGCCGTCGTCCTCATCCTCACGCCAGGCGAACACGCCGTCATTGGGCCGGTCCACATCGGGCAGGAACTTGCCCAGCGCCTCGACGGTTTCCACCGCGCTGGTCTCCAGCGCCTCGAAACCATAGCGATGATAGACCCCGGCAATGGTGCGCAGCATCTCGGCCCGCTGCGTCACCTCGGCGCCGAAATAATCGCGAAACCCCTTCGGCGTCTCGGCCCTGGGGCGGGGCTGCTTCTTCTGCTTGGCCATGCGGATCTGTCCCGGTCGCTGCACTCGCGGCGCGGTCTAGCCCAAGCACCCGCGCGGAGCAAGGCACTGCCGTCCCGCCCTGCTCCTTCCTCTTGCCCCAAATGCTCCCGCCGGAGGCATGCGCGCCGCAAGGCGCCCCAGCGGGAGATCACGGCCCGGAACGGGCCGCCGCCGCGCAGCACCGTCAGATGTAAGAAAAATCCCCCGACCGGCCGCGCCC
>JALTNO010000249.1:0-12208 GCA_027000645.1 Paracoccaceae bacterium
CGTCCAGATCCTCCTGCAGGCCCGCCGCCTGCAGATATTCGGTCACCACCTGGCTGCCCGGCGCCAGCGAGGTCTTGACCCAGGGCTTCGGCTTCAGGCCCAGCGCGTGCGCCTTGCGCGCCACCAGCCCGGCGCCGATCATCACGTAGGGGTTCGAGGTGTTGGTACAGCTGGTGATCGAGGCGATCACCACCGCGCCGTCGCGCAGCTCGTAATCGGCGCCCTCCACCTTCACGCTGTGGCGCGGATCGACTTCCGGGTCGAAGGCCGGCCCTTCGGCCAGCATGTCGGTGGACTGGGCGGTGCCGTTTTCGCCGCGGAATTCCGAGATCACCTGGAACACGTTGTCCGTGGCCTTGTCCAGCGGCGTGAAGTCCTGCGGCCGCTTGGGCCCCGAGATCGCCGGCACGACGGTGCCCATGTCGAGCTCCAGCGTGTCGGTATAGACCGGTGCGTAATCCGGGCCCCGCCACATGCCGTTTTCCTTCGCATAGGCTTCGACCAGTGCGATCTGGTCCTCGTCGCGGCCGGTCTGGCGCAGGTAGCGCAGGGTTTCGTCATCGACCGGGAAGAAGCCGCAGGTGGCACCGTATTCGGGGGCCATGTTGGCGATGGTGGCGCGGTCGGGCAGGGGCAGGTGGTCGAGGCCGGGGCCGAAGAATTCCACGAACTTGCCGACCACGCCCTTCTCGCGCAGCATCTCGACGACCTTGAGCACCAGGTCGGTGGCCGTGGTGCCCTCGACCATCTCGCCGGTCAGGCGGAAGCCCACGACCTCGGGGATCAGCATGGAAATCGGCTGGCCCAGCATCGCCGCCTCGGCCTCGATGCCGCCCACGCCCCAGCCCAGCACCGCCAGCCCGTTGACCATGGTGGTATGGCTGTCGGTGCCCACCAGGGTGTCGGGATAGGCCACGGTTTCCCCGTTCTGGTCGGTGTCGGTCCAGACCGTGCGGGCCAGGTATTCCACGTTCACCTGGTGGCAGATGCCGGTGCCCGGCGGCACCACGCGGAAATTGTCAAACGCCTTCTGGCCCCACTTGAGGAAGGTATAGCGTTCGAGGTTGCGCTCGTACTCGCGGTCCACGTTCATCTGGAAGGCGCGCGGGTTGCCGAAATGGTCGATCATCACCGAGTGGTCGATCACCAGGTCCACCGGGTTGAGCGGGTTGATCTTCTGGGCATCGCCCCCCAGCGCCTTGATCCCGTCGCGCATCGCGGCAAGGTCCACCACCGCCGGCACGCCGGTGAAATCCTGCATCAGGACCCGGGCCGGGCGATAGGCGATCTCGCGCGGGTTGCTTCCGCCCTTTTCGGCCCATTCGGCAAAGGCCCGAATGTCGTCGGTCGAGACCGAGAAGCCGCCATCCTCGAACCGCAGGATGTTTTCCAGAACCACCTTCAGCGCCGCCGGCAGCTTCGAGAAGTCGCCAAGCCCGGCGGCCTCGGCGGCGGGGATGGAGTAATAGGCAACGGATTTCCCGCCGACGCTGAGCGTGCGGCGCGTGCTGGCGGTATCCTGACCAACGGTAATGGGCATGCGGATCTCCCTCAATGTGGCGTGAGAACGGGAATGTGCTGGGCGCTATCTGCATCAGCCGCCGCCCGCGTTCAATAGCGGAAACGCCTCCTGAGGGGATTTTGTATACCGTTGCACACATTTTTTCGCTCCGATCTCGCCATTCCGTGACGAATCGCGGAAAAAGCCGGCAATTTCGGGCCATGAACCGCGGGGGCGGAGGCGGCGCGCCGTGGCCGGCCGCTCGCGCGGGTATCAAGAATCATTGATTGGTCTTGCCGGGCGGGCGCGGGTAAACCGGACGGGGCAACAGGGATCGATTCCGCATGACTTCATTTCCTTCCGTTCTGGCGCTGGCATGGACCCTTGCGGTCGGGGTGGCGCAGGCAGGATCGGGCCCCGTGGTGGTCGAGCTTTTCTCCTCGCAGGGATGCGCGGCCTGCCCGCCGGCCGACAGGCTGGTTGCCGAGCTTGCCCAGCGCGAGGATGTCCTTCCGCTGGCCCTGCACGTGGACTATTGGGATTACATCGGCTGGGCGGACACCTTTGCCGACCCGGCCTTTTCGCGGCGGCAGAAGGAATATGCCCGCAGGGCGGGGCGGGACATGATCTATACCCCGCAGATGATCGTGGACGGGCGCGACGAGATTGCCGGCGCCAAGCCGATGCAGCTGGCCGAGGCCATCGCCCGCGGTGCGGCGCATGATCGGCGCGTCGAAATCGAGGTGTCGCGCCAGGGCGGGGCGGTGGTCGTCCGGCTGGCGCCGCGGGACGGGCTGGACGAAGGGCCGTTCGACATCCACCTCGTGCAATATGCCCCGCTGCTGCAGGTCGAGATCACGCGCGGCGAGAACGCCGGCCGGCTCATGGACTATGCCAACGTGGTGCGGGACTGGCGCAGGCTGGGGCGCTGGAACGGCGCCGCGCCGGCCGAGTTCCGGACCGAGGTCGATCCCGGCCTTCGGGCGGCGATACTGGTGCAGCGTGCCGGGCTCGGGCCCATCGTGGCGGCGGCGCGGGCCGACTAGGTGCCGCCGGCCCGGTCCGCGTGGGCCTGTTGCGCAGGATACGGCCAGGTCTTCCACCGCCGGTGAATCCAGAACCATTGCGGCATGTGTTCGCGCACGATCGCTTCGAGGTCGTCGTTGATCGCCTGGGTCATGGAGACGGGGTCGGAATGGGGGATCGGCGCATGTACGCGCACCTCGAAATCCAGGCCGTCCGGCTGGCGTATGCCATAGACCGGCAGCAGCAGCGCGTCGTATTTCAGCGCCAGCTCGGCCGTGATCAGCGAGGTCACCGCCGGCTTGCCGAAAAACGTGAGATTGGCCCCGCCATGGGCGTGCAGGTCGTTGAGGATGCCGACGATTCCGCCCGATCTGAGATGCCGGACCAGTTCCGTCATGCCGCGCCGGCCCTGTTCGAACATCGGACCGCCGATGGCGCGCATGTGGGCAACGTAGAAATCGTTGAAATAGGGATTGGCCATGCGGCGATAGAGCCCCCCCGAAACATATCCTTCGGCGGCAAGGCGCGCGCGGGCGGCGTCGTAATTGCCGAAATGCGCCGTCACGATGACGACCGGCCGCCCTTCGGCACGGGCCGCCTTCAGCGCGGCAAGTCCCGGCCCGCCCAGCGGCGCGCGCCTCGCCCTTGCCTTCAGATCCTCGGTCGAGAACAGCTCCATCATCACCCGGCCGGCATTGTCGGCCACGTCGATGCACATGCGCCGCACCTCGGTTGCGTCCATGTCGGGCATGACCAGGGCCAGGTTGTCGCGGATCCTCCTGCGGAAACCGGCCAGCGGGGCCAGAACATGGGCGGCCAGCTTGCCCGTCGCCGGCACGCGCCAGCGATAGGGCAGAAGCCGGAACAGTCCGATCATGCCGCGCGCCAGCAGGTAGGACAGGAAATATCCCGGCAGCCGGGCACGGGGGATTTCGGATCTGGGCAGCGGCATCGTCTCGCAGTCGGCGACCGTGGGTTTCGCGCCGCCAGACATAGAGCCCCGCCTTCGCGACCACAAGGGCGCAGCGCCGCGCGCCCTGCCGGCAACCGAGGCAGGGCCGGGCGCGTCACGCTTCCTCGGCGTCGGCCTCGTTGCTGCGCAGGGCGATTTCGCCCGATTGCCGGAGGTCGCGGATCGCGGCGGCCACGGCGGCCAGCGCGGCCTCGCCCTCGCGCGCCTGGACGGTGCCCTTTTCGGCCGCCTCTTCGCGCAGGTTGTCGGCCATCCGGCTGGAGATGTTCGAGAGCAGGAATTCGGCCGCTTCGCGGTTCTCTCCCTCGCCGGCAAAGGCGATCGCCTTCACCAGATCGTCCGGGTCCACGGCGCGCACCACCTTGGGAACGTCGCGCGGGTCCAGCCGGGCGGGGATATGGGCAAAGGTGAAGATGGCCTTGCGCACCGAGCTTGCGAAATCCGCATCGGTCTGCTCCAGCGCGTCCAGCAATTCGTTGCGGGTGGAGGAGGTCGAGAGATTCAGGATTTCCCCGATCCTTTTCCCCGGCTCGTCCTCGAAGGCCCGCTGCGGGCGGTTTTCCAGCTGTCCGGCCAGCGCGATGCCGATACGCTCCACCGTCTGCGGCGTGACATTGCCGGTGCGAGAGACGGCGAAGGCGATCCGGCGCGCCAGCGGCCCGGGCAGCCGGCCCAGAAGCTCGGCGGCGCGGGCGGTGTCCAGCTTGGACAGGAGCACCGCGGCCACCTCGACGCTTTCGCTCTGGACGATATCCGCCAGATCATCGACCGGAACGGCGCGCAGCCGCGCCCAGGGGTCGCCCGCGGCGCGAATGCCGGCCTCCTTGCGCAGGCGCGCCGCGGTCTGGGCGCTGATCCAGCCTTCGAGTTCGGATACCGCCCCCGCCAGCGTGCCGGGAAAGGTCAGCGCCACGCCATCGAGCGCCTCGGCGAATTCGTGCACTACCGCGGCAAGCGTATCGCGGTCCACGAGGCCCATCCGGCCGATCTGCTGCGTGAGGATGGCCTGGAGATCTTCGGGCAGGTCCTCAAGGGGCAGATCGGCGCCTTCCTTCAGCAGAAGGCGCACCACGATCGCGGCCTTGGCGCGGCCATTGAGCGGCGAGAGCGGGCGCGGCGGCGGGGTCGGCACCGGCGAGCGTTCCGCCGCCTCCGCCGCGACCGTTTCGATCCGCGCAAGCGCGCCACCGTCCTGCATCGACCTGTCCCCCATATTGCACGGCCTGTTCCGATGTCGGCAGACTGCGGCGCGGCGGTAAAGAATGACTGAACGGGCGCGGAAAAACTGCATCGGATTTTCCGCAACCCGGTGCCCAGATCGTTTCCGGCAATCCCCGGTCGTCCCTGCCCGGTCTCCGACCGCTTGCACGGGGCATGCGGGGTTGTTATCTGCGCTGCAGTCCGATGCTCTTGATCGGGATTGGAAAGAGGGGCCGAGCGTGACGCCGGATCAGCAGATCCCGAGACTGGAAATCCGCAATCTGGTGCGCCGTTTCGAGGGGCGGCGCGTGGTGGATGACGTGTCGCTGACCATCATGGCCGGGCAGGTGACCTGCCTGCTGGGGCCGTCGGGCTGCGGCAAGTCCACGACGCTGCGCATGATTGCCGGGGTCGAGATGCAGGATTCGGGCGAAATCTACGTCGATGGCAAGCTGGTCTGCGACACCATCTTCCGGGTACCGCCCGAGCGGCGCGAAATCGGGCTGATGTTTCAGGACTTCGCCCTGTTTCCGCATCTGAACGTGGCCGACAACGTGGCCTTCGGGCTGCGCCGCGGCAGCAAGGCGGAAAAGCAGGCGCGGGTCGAGGAACTGCTGGAGCGGGTGCACCTGACCCGGCATGCGCGGGACTATCCGCACCAGCTTTCGGGGGGCGAACAGCAGCGGGTGGCGCTGGCGCGGGCACTGGCGCCGCGGCCGCGGATCATGCTGATGGACGAACCCTTTTCGGGGCTGGACAACCGGCTGCGCGACGGCATCAGGGACGAGACTCTGACCCTGCTCAAGGAAGAGAATGCCGCGGTGCTCCTAGTCACCCACGAACCGGAGGAGGCCATGCGCATGGCCGACGAGATCGCCCTGATGCGGGCCGGGCGGATCGTCCAGCGCGGTGCGCCCTACAATGTCTATACCCGGCCGGTGGACAAGGCGGCGGTGGCGTTTTTCAGCGATGTCAACGTGCTGCGGTCGGTGGTGAACGGTGCGCTGGCGGAAACCCCCTTCGGCCGCTTTCTGGCGCCGGGGATCCCGGACGGGACCGAGGTGGACATCGTGTTCCGCCCCCAGCACGTGCGACTGGATTTCGACCGCAACGGGGTCGGGCCGCTGCCCACTGCCTCGGACGGGGTGGCGGCGCGGGGCGTCGTCGTGCGGGCGCGGTTCCTGGGCCATGAAAGCCTGGTGGAATTCCGTATGGACCATGACGGTTCGATCCTGAAGGCCACCGTGCCCAACGTGTTCCTGCCCGAGCCGGGCCGGCCCATGTGGCTGAGCGTGCGCCGCGACCGCTGCTTCGTGTTTCCGGCGCGGGACTGAGCGTGCTCCTCAGCCCGCCTCGGTCCGGGCGCGGAAATCTTCGAGGGTCTTGCCGGGTTCGTCCACGAACAGTTCCGGCAGGGCGGTGGCCTCTTCGATGAGATCGACCCGCAGGACGCGAAAATCCCGTTGCTGCTCGCACCAGGCGGTGAGGGTCCAGACGCGCCCCCAGTAATCCATCTGCAGCGGCCGGACGGTGCGCCGAACCAGCCGGCTGTCGCCATCGCGAAAGGCGAGGCGGAGTTTCTGCCGCCCCTTGATGGCGCTGCGCAGCAGGCTCATGTGCGAAAACCCGCGCGCGGCGCTGGCAAGGGGATGAACGGCGTATTTCCATTCCTCCGCCTCGGAAATGGTCCGCGTCGGCAGAACCGCGTCGATCTTGTCGGCCAGCGACCGCGCGGCGGCGCTCAGATCCGGATCGGCGGCCTCGGAGACGATGGCGATGCCCAGGTTGAGAGCCTCGACTTCCCCGGCCTCGAGCGTGAGCGGGGGCAGGGCGACCACCTCCCGCACGCGATAGCCGGTGCCGCGTTCGCCGCGCACCGGAACGCCCGAGGCCTTCAGTGCCTCCATGTCCCGATAGATCGTCCGGGTCGTCACCCCCAGCCGGTCGGCCAGATCCTGCGCGCGATGCAGCTTTCCGTCGCGCAGGATCCGGATGATCTCGAACAGGCGGTCGTTGCGGCGCATGGGCTGGCCTGTCACGGGGCGGCTCATGGGGCGGCAGCGCCGGGATGCCGGGCCGCCGGAGTGGATGCAGGGAACCGGGTCATTCGCGATAAACTGACACCAAACTGTCAGGAGGTCAAATTCCCGCGGTTTTCGGGGCCGTCGGCGGGCGGATTCGGCCCCTCCCGGGGGCCTGGATGCTTTTCGCCGCCCGGCCATGGGCGTAGAACGCCCAAGAGAAGATTGCGCGCCCGCCGGGGTTCGCGCCCGAGACATGAGGAGATGGACATGTTGAACAATATCGGCCTTCCCGGCCTTCTTCTGATCGCGATCGTGGTTCTGGTCCTGTTCGGCCGGGGCAAGATCAGCTCGCTCATGGGCGAGGTCGGCAAGGGCATCACCGCCTTCAAGCGCGGCGTCAAGGAAGGCACCAAGGAGCTGGAAGAGGATGTCGGCGAGGTTGCCAAGGACATCACCCCGGAAACGGACAAGGACAAGGCGTAAGGCCCGATGTTCGATCTGGGTTGGACCGAGCTTCTCCTGATTGCCATCGTGGCGCTGATCGTCGTGGGGCCCAAGGATCTGCCGGTCCTGTTCCGCAATATCGGCCGCTGGGTCGGCAAGGCGAAGGGCATGGCGCGCGAGTTTTCCCGGGCCATGAACGAGGCTGCCGATCAGGCCGGGGTCGGCGAGGTGACGAAGGGGCTGAAGGCCGCCACCAATCCGGTTGACGCGGCGCTGGACGGGGTGCGGGATGCGGCCCGCGACCTGACCCGGGAGATGGACCCGACCAGGTTCGACCCCGACAGCGAAACCGGCAAGCTGGCGGCCGAACGCGCCGAGGCCGCGAAGAAGATCCAGGCCGCCACCGCGCGGGCCGCGGCCGAACGCAAGATGCGCGAGGCGCAGGAGGCGATGGCCAAGGCGGATGAGGCCGAGGCGGCCGTCGAGGCCACGCACGAGACAACGCACGAGACCACGGGCGAAACCACGGGCGAAACCGGGACCAAGGCATGAGTCAGAGCGACGAGATCGACGACACGACAGCCCCGCTGATCGAACATCTGGCCGAGCTGCGCACGCGGCTCATTCATTCGGTGGTGGCCTTCATCGTCGGCATGGTGATCAGTTTCGGCGTTGCCACGCCGATCTTCAACTTCCTGACCCAGCCGCTTTGCGCGGTGCTGTCCGAGCGCGGCCAGGATTGCAGCCTGATCTTCATCAGCCCCCAGGAAGGCTTCTTCGTGGCGATCAAGGTGTCGCTGCTGGGCGGGTTCATCCTAGCCTTTCCCTATATCGCCATGCAGATGTGGCGATTCGTGGCGCCGGGGCTCTACAAGTCGGAAAAGAACGCCTTTCTGCCCTTTCTGATCGCCTCGCCCTTCATGTTCTTCCTGGGCGCGGCTTTCGCCTTCTACGTGGTCACGCCTCTGGCCTACAATTTCTTCCTCAGCTTCCAGCAGTTCGGCGCCGAGGGCGAACCGGTGGCCGAGGCGGTGGGCAACGCTCCGCCGCTGAGCGTGGTCTTTCAGGGCTCGGCGCAGGAATATCTCAACCTCACGATCAAGTTCATCGTCGCCTTCGGCCTGTGCTTCCAGCTTCCGGTGCTGCTGACGCTGATGGGCAAGGTCGGGCTGGTCAGTTCCGAGGGGCTGGCAGGGGTGCGCAAATACGCGGTCGTGGGCATCCTGGTGCTGGCCGCGATCGTCACGCCGCCCGACGTCATCACCCAGGTGATCCTGTTCACGGTGATCTACGGGCTTTACGAGGTATCGATCTTCCTGGTCCGCCGGGTCGAGGCCAAGCGCGAGGAAAAGCTGCGCGCCGAAGGATATTACGACGACGACTACGGTAACGAGCCGCTCCTGGCCGATTTCGAGGAGGACGACGAAGAGGAGAGCGGCAAGTGACGGGGGGGCGCCTGCATCAGCTTGCCGCCGCCGCCGCCCGCGATCCGCTGGAGCGGATCGCGGCCGCCCTTGAACGGATCGCGCCGGCGCCGATGCCGACACCGGATTTCAATGCCGCGCCGGCCTTCGTCTGGCACGTGGAACCCGACCGGCTGGAACCCGTGCACAGGGTGAGCCGGGTCGATCTGGACCTGCTGGTCGGGATCGACCGGGCGCGCGACACGCTGCTGGAGAACACCCGGCGCTTTGCCCGGGGGTTCGCGGCCAACAACGCCCTGCTCTGGGGCGCGCGCGGCATGGGCAAGTCGAGCCTGGTCAAGGCGGTCCATGCGAAGGTGACCGAATCTGCGCCCGAACTGAAACTGGTCGAGTTGCAGCGCGAGGACCTGCCGTCGGTCGGCCGGCTGCTGAACCATCTGCGCGGGGGGCGGCACCGGTTCGTGCTGTTTTGCGACGATCTGTCCTTCAGCCATGACGATCAGCACTACAAGTCGCTCAAGGCGGTGCTGGATGGCGGCATCGAGGGGCGCCCCGAGAACGTGGTGTTCTATGCCACCTCGAATCGCCGCCACCTGATGCCGCGCGACATGATCGAGAACGAACGCTCCAGCGCCATCAACCCTTCCGAGGCGGTCGAGGAAAAGGTGTCGCTCTCGGACCGGTTCGGCCTGTGGCTGGGGTTCCACCCGTGCAGCCAGGACGACTACCTGGCGATGATCGAGGGCTATTGCGCGGCCTGGGGCCTGCAGCCCGACCCGGATGCGCTGCGGGCCGAGGCGATCGAGTGGCAGGCCACGCGCGGTGCGCGCTCGGGCAGGGTGGCGTGGCAGTTCTTCGTCGATCTTGCCGGGCGGCACGGGGTGGTCATCGGCTGAGCGGGCCCGAGGCGATGCGATCGGGTGTCAGTTCCTTCCCTCCCGCGATCCCCGAGCCGCGGATCCGGGCCACGCGGTTGCGCCCGCCCGCCTTTGCACGATAGAGCGCGCGATCGGCCTGCCGGATCAGTGCACCGGGGGAAGGCGCCTTTGCCGCCCGCCCCGGTGGCGGCGTGACCGCGACACCGATGCTGGCGGTGATCGCCAGGCTTGCGCCGGGGCTGCGGGCCGGGAAGGGGCGTTCGGCAATCGCGCGGCGCAGGCGTTCGGCCACCTCTTCCGCCTCGCCGGGCGAGGCCACCGGAAGGGCGACCAGGAATTCCTCGCCCCCGTAGCGCGCGGCCATGCCCCCCGGACCCGACGCCACCCGCAGCCGGCGGCCGACCTCGACCAGAACCGCATCGCCCGTGGCGTGGCCGTGGCGGTCGTTGACCGCCTTGAAATGATCGAGGTCCATCATCATCACCGCAAGACGGCTGCCGCAATGGCGCGCCTGCCGAAGCAGAAACTCCAGCCGGCCGTCGGCGTGGCGGCGGTTCGACAGGCCGGTGAGCGGATCGGTCCGTGCCGCAGCCAGCCCGTCGCGCAGCCGCGCCCGCGCCAGGTCCAGCCGCGCCTTGCGCGCCAGTTGCGCGCGGATCCGCAGGGCCAGTTCCTCGGCGCAGAAACCGCTCTCCATCACGTCGTCGGCGCCGCGGTCCAGCGCCTCGGCCGCAAGGCGGGCATCGCCCGGATCGGTCAGCACGATGATGGCCGCATGACGGCTGCCCGGCCACGCCCGCAACTCGGACAGCAGCGCCAGGCCGTCCCCGGCCCCGTCCGCGTCCAGATGCAGCACGAAGAGGTCGGGTGCATCCCGCGCCGCCACCACCTCGGGCACCGACATGAGTCGGATTTCGCCGGCGCGGGGGCCGAGCGCGTCCCGCAATCGCACCCGCCAGAGCGCCCCGCCCCCCCGCTTGCGCGAAACCAGGGCAATGCGCGCCGGGGCGGAGGCAGCACGGCCCGGCCCGGCAAAGCGGGCCGGCGCCTCGGCCAGCCCGTCGCCGACCGTCAGGCGCGGCATGAACTCCTGCTCGGCGGTGCGGGCGCGAATCAGGCGGCGCAGGCGGGCCTGAAGGATGGTGTCGTTCACCGGCTGGTTCAGAACATCGTCAAGCCCCGCCTCCAGCGCCCGCAGGCGTGCGGCGCGGTCGTTCTGCGGGGCAATGGCGATGATCGGCAGCGCCGCAAGGTCGGGGCAGGCGGCCAGCGCCGCCCGCAGCGCCGGCGCGTCGCCATCGGGCAGGGTCATGGCCGTCACCACCGCATCCGGCCGGACGCGCCGGGCGGTTGCCGTGATGCCGCCAATGCGATCGGCCTGCACCACGTGATACCAGGCCGAGGACAACAGGACCTTGAGCATGATCCGGTTGGTCGAAACCCCATCGACGATCAGAACGGTTCCCTGCACGGCACGCGCCCCTTCGAATTTTGCGGTTGCCTGTCACGAACTCTTCATGACAGTGGTTAACAAACCATTTCACTTCACCGGAGAAACGGGTCTGGCGATGTCATTTTCCCGCGAAGCGGCCGAAACGCTTGCCCTGCAGGTGCTGGGCTGGCTGGCTGCGAACGACGATCTGCTGCCGGTCTTCCTGGGCTCGACCGGCGCTTCTCTGGCTGATCTGCGCGCGCGGGCGGGAGAGCCGGAATTCCTGGCCTCGGTGCTGGATTTCCTCATGCTCGACGATGCCTGGGTGAGGGCGTTCTGCGATGAGGCCGGGATCGCTCCGGATCGGCCGATGCAGGCCCGGGCGGCGCTGCCCGGGGGCGCGCAGGTGCACTGGACCTGAGGGGGCAGGGGTGCGGATCGAGGCCATTCTCTTCGACAAGGACGGAACGCTTTTCGATTTTGCCGCCAGCTGGGGGGCGTGGGCGCAGGCTTTCCTGATGCGGATCGCCGGAGGCGACCGGAGCCGCGCCGTGCGGCTGGGTGCCCGGATCGGCTTTGACATGGCCCGGGGGTGCTTCTCTCCCGACAGCATCGTGATCGCGGGCACGGCGGCGCAGGTGGTCGAGGCGCTGGCCCCGCAGCTGCCCGAATTCGACAAGGCATCCCTCCAGGCGCTGGTCAACGAGGAAGCCGCCGCCGCGCCTCAGGCCGAGGCGGTTCCGTTGCTGCCGTTGATCGACCGTCTGCGCCGGAGGGGGCTGCGGCTGGGCGTTGCCACCAATGATGCCGAAGGCCCGGCGCGCGCGCATCTTGCCGCGGCCGGCATTCTCGACCGGCTGGATTTCATCGCCGGGTTCGACAGCGGCCACGGCGCCAAGCCCGCGCCGGGGCAGCTTCTGGCATTTGCCGAGCATGTGGGTGCAGCTCCGGCAAGCGTGGCCATGGTCGGTGACAGTCTGCATGACCTGCTGGCCGGGCGGGCGGCCGGCATGGTGACGGTCGGGGTGCTGACCGGACCGGCCCCGGCCCGGGTCCTGGCCCCGCATGCCGACGCAATCCTGCCGGATATCGGCCACCTGCCGGACTGGCTGGATGGCGGCGCCGGGCGCGTCGCGGAAATCCTGCGGAACGACGGCAGCAACTGACGGCCGGAAAGGCGAAAACCCCGGCGGCAACCGGGGTTTTGCGATACTGGAATGTCGATCGGCTCAGATCGGCAGGTAATCCGCCAGATTTGCAAGAGCCCCCGTGCCGTGCAGTACGGTCAGAAGCCCGGTCAGCGACA
>JALTNO010000249.1:12218-12425 GCA_027000645.1 Paracoccaceae bacterium
GATGACCGCGACCATGCCGGTCATGCCCCAGGTGGCGAGCCGACGCACGTTGTTGGGGCGAATCTCGTTCTCGGAGATGACCTCGATCATGTCGTCGGCTTCGCAGCGGAAGGCACGGGCGAGGGCTTCTTCCTCGGCCGCGGCGTCCGCTTGTCCGGCCGCGGGTTCGAGGGGTTCCGGCGCGACGGGTTGCGCCGGCGAGAGATC
>JALTNO010000249.1:12435-13513 GCA_027000645.1 Paracoccaceae bacterium
CGAGAGATCCGCCGCCGCCCGTTGCCGGCTGCGCACCCGACGGGGGGAAACCGAGGTGAAGGCGCTCAGGAACTGGGTCACCGTGAGTACCGTTTCCGGGTTCAGCCACTCGATCTTCTCGGCGTTGCAGAAATCGACCATCCGGTACAGCATGACCACGAGCATGAGCTCGGAAACGTCGCGGTCTTCATAGCCTTCGCCGGCCGCGCTCATCGCGATTGTCAGGCGCTGACGCGGCCCGGCCACCTCGCCGTCGGCATCCTGTTCGGGCAGCTCGCCCAGCCTGAGCTCGACCATGTACTGGCTGGTGACGACGCGGGCGGTGCAGGGGTCGATGATGCTCTGGCGTTCGACCATGTGGCCGTAATCCTCCAGCGTGGAGGCGACGATGCGGCAGAATTGCTCGATCCCGGAATCGCGGCCGCGATGAAAGACGAGACCGCCGTGATATTTTGACGTTTTTGTCACGTTTGGGTCCTCCAGGTGGGTTCTGTGTGGAGAAACTAGTCCCGAATCCGGGTGAAAATGCGGCAGGATCGGGCAATTTCGGGGCTCATCGGCACCGGGCGCGGAGTTGTCATCACCTGGCAAATGATTGAAACAAGGAATGTTTTTCAAGGTTTCGCCGGAAATGTGGCGAAACCTTGTCGCGCGCCGGGCAATACCCGGCCCCGCCTTGCCGCGCGGGGCCCGCAGGGCAGCGAAAAGGGCGCCCCGATGATATCGGGACGCCCGGCGATCGGCCCGTGGCCGGAAGATCAGCAGCTGTAGTAGAGCTGGTATTCCACCGGGTGCGGGGTGTGCTCGTAGGCTTCGACCTCTTCCATCTTCAGCGCGATGTAGCCGTCGATCTGGTCCTTGGTGAACACGTCGCCCTGCAGCAGGAAGTCGTGATCGGCGGCCAGAGCTTCCAGCGCCTCGCGCAGGCTCCCGCAGACGGTCGGGATTCCGGCCAGTTCCTCCGCCGGCAGGTCGTAGAGGTTCTTGTCCATCGCCTCGCCGGGGTCGATCTTGTTCTTGATCCCGTCCAAGCCGGCCATCAGCAGGGCCGCAAACGCCAGATACGGGTTGGCCGACG
>JALTNO010000249.1:13523-14183 GCA_027000645.1 Paracoccaceae bacterium
GGCTTTCGGTCCACGGGATGCGCACACAGCCCGAACGGTTGCGGGCCGAGTAGGCGCGCAGGACCGGGGCCTCGAAGCCGGGGATCAGGCGCTTGTAGGAGTTGGTGGACGGGTTGGTGAACGCGTTCAGCGTGCGGGCGTGCTTGAGGATGCCGCCGATGAACCACAGCGCCTCGTCGCTGAGATCGGCGTACTTGTCGCCTGCAAACAGCGGCTTGCCGTCCTTCCAGATCGACATGTTGACGTGCATCCCCGTGCCGTTGTCGCCGGCGATCGGCTTGGGCATGAAGGTCGCGGTCTTGCCGTAGGCATGGGCCACGTTGTGGATGACGTACTTGTATTTCTGCAGCTCGTCGCCCTGCTTGGTCAGCGAGTTGAAGATCAGTCCCAGTTCATGCTGGCAGCTGGCCACTTCGTGGTGGTGCTTGTCCACCTTCATGCCCAGCCGCTTCATGGTGCTCAGCATTTCCGAGCGCAGGTCCTGTGCTTCGTCCACCGGGTTCACCGGGAAATAGCCGCCCTTGACGCCCGGGCGGTGACCCATGTTGCCCATTTCATACTCGGTATCGGTGTTCCACGAGGCGTCGGTCGCATCGACCTGGTAGGACACCTTGTTGATCGAGTTCTCGAAGCGCACGTCGTCGAAGAGGAAGAATTCCG
>JALTNO010000250.1 GCA_027000645.1 Paracoccaceae bacterium
GGTGATGGCCGGGGCCGGGCTGGCGCCGGATGCGGCGCCGGTTCTGGGGGTGGTGCTGGACGGGCTGGGTTGGGGAGGCGATGGCACGATCTGGGGCGGCGAGTTCCTGCGCGCCGATTTCCGCGACTTCCGCCGGCTGGCCCGTTTCGCCCCCGTGCCCATGCCCGGCGGCGATGCCGCCAGCCGCCAACCCTGGCGCAACCTGCTGGCGCATCTGCACGCGGCCTTCGGGGGCGAGAGGCTTGAGGATGTTCTTGCGCGCCATGACCGCCTGCCATCCTTCGCGGCATTGCGGAACAAGCCCTGGGCCATGCTGGCCGCGATGATCGACAGGGGCGTGAACGCGCCGCCGGCCTCTTCGGCCGGGCGGCTGTTCGATGCGGTGGCGGCGGCGCTGGGGCTGTGTTTCGATGAACAGAGCCACGAAGGGCAGGCGGCGATGTTGCTTCAGGCCCGGGCCGAGCGGGGCCCGGCCGATGCCGGAGCCTATCCGGTAACCGCCGGTGCGGTCCTGAACTGGGCGCCGATGTGGAAGGCGTTGCTGGCCGATCTTGCCGAGGGGTGCCCGGCCGAACTGATCGCCGCGCGTTTTCATCACACGCTGGCCCGGGCGGTGGCCGACACCGCGGCAATGCTGCTGGCGCGGGAAGGGCTGGGGCAGGTGGTGCTGGGCGGGGGCGTGTTCCAGAACGTGTTTCTTGCCGGTCTGGTGCAGGAGGCATTGGCGCGCCGGGACATTCCGGTTCTGGCGGCGCCGGGGGTGCCGCTCAACGATGGGGGGCTGGCGCTGGGGCAGGCGGCGATTGCGGCGGCGGGCGGCGGCGTGCCGGCCGGCTGATGCAGGGGGCCGACCGGGCCCTCAGGCCGCTTCGAGCGCGGCGATGATCGGGGAAAAATCCTCGGCCTTCAGGCTTGCGCCGCCCACCAGCGCGCCGTCCACGTCCGGCACCGCGAAGATCCCGGCCGCGTTGCCGGGCTTGACCGAGCCGCCATAAAGCAGCCGCACCGAGCGGCCCACCCCGGCGCCGAAGCGCCGCTCGAGCCGGGCGCGGATGAAGCCGTGCACCTCTCCGATCTGGTCGGTCGTGGGCACGCGGCCGGTGCCGATGGCCCAGATCGGTTCATAGGCGATGACCAGGTTTTCGCCAGTGGCCATGTCGGGCACCGAACCCGAAAGCTGGCCGCCGATGATGTCGAGCGTGTTGGCGGCCTCGCGTTCGGCGAGGCTTTCGCCCACGCAGATCACCGCGATCAGCCCCGATTCCATGGCGCGGCGGGCCTTGGCGCGCACGTCCTCGTCGCGTTCGCCATGATCGGCGCGGCGCTCGGAATGGCCCAGGATCACGTGACTCGCCCCGGCATCCCTGAGCATTTCGGCGCTGATGTCGCCGGTATGGGCGCCCGAGGCCTCGGCATGGCAGTCCTGCCCGCCGATGGCGACGGCCGAGCCCCCGGCAAGCTTCGCCGCGCGGTGGATCAGCGTGGCCGGCGGGCAGACGAGAATGTCGGCCGCGGGCGCGGGATGGGCGGCGATCAGCGCCTCGATCTCGGCCAGCGCCGCGGCCGTGCCGTTCATCTTCCAGTTGCCCGCCGCCAGTTTCCGTCGCATCGCTTCCCTCCTGCTGTCGCGCCGACAGGTAGCATTCGTGCGCGGGGCGGGCAAATGCTGCCGGTTGTCGCGGCCGGTCGGTCAGCCCCGGTCAGTTCCTGGCAAGATCCTCGGGCATGTCGTTGAACTTGATGGATTCTCCGCAGCCGCAGGCCTCGGCCACATTGGGGTTGTTGAAGCGGAAACCCGATTCGAGCAGCGATACCTCGTAGTCGATCTCGGTGCCGAAAAGGAACATCTGCGCCATCGGGGCGATCATCACCCGGGCGCCGTCCTGTTCGACCACCTCGTCATTGGGGTCGGGTTCGTCCACGTAGTCCATGGTGTATTCCATGCCCGCGCAGCCACCCTTCTTCACCCCGATGCGCAGCCCGGCATGGCCGCCCTGCTGCATCAGCCTTGCGATCTGCGCGGCCGCGCGCGGGGTCAGCGTGACCGGCGGCTTTCCGGGAATTCCGAACATGGGACGACCTCCTGCAACCTACATGAAACCCAGCTCTAGCCGGGCGGCATCCGACATCATCTCCATGCCCCAGGGCGGCTCCCAGGTCAGGGAAACATCGACCGAGCGCACGCCGGGCACGGCTGCGACCGCGTCCTGGACCCAGCCGGGCATGTCGCCGGCCACCGGGCAGCCCGGCGCGGTCAGGGTCATGATGATGCGCACGTCATTGTCGTCGCTGATCTCGATCGTGTAGATCAGCCCGAGCTCGAAGATGTTGACCGGAATTTCAGGATCATAGACGGTCCGGCAGGCTTCCGCCACCGCTTCGTAAAGCGGGTGGTTGGTGGTCGAGGGCGCAATCAGCGGCGCGCCTTCCAGCGGTTCTGGAGCTTTCGTCATCGGAGCCTCGGTTACGTTTCCTGAGCGATTATATAGGGAATAATGGATGTGAGGTCCAGTGCCCCCGCGGCGGAAAGAGGGGCTGCGCCATTTCGCCCCTTCATCTCGCCGGAAATACTCCGGGGGAGTCGCCCGCCAGGGCGACGGGGGCAGCGCCCCCTATTCTTCGTTGATGTCGCGTTCGATGATCTTTACCTGGCCCTCGGGTCGGGCGAACACGCGCCGCAGGACCAGCCAGGCGATCAGCGACAGGCCGGCGAAAATCAGCAGCAGAAGCGGCAGCGAGCCGGTTCCGACAAGCCCGCTCAGCAGCAGCAGCGCCACGATCGCCGCCCCGGCCGCAAAGCCCAGGAAGATGAACCCCGGCACCACCATCTCGGCGATGGCCAGCCCCAGCGCCGCCGCCATCCACACCCACCACAACGCCCAGAGCGGCGTGCTCATCGCCCTTCTCCCCGGAACATGCGGAAGGCATCGGCGAAGGCCTCGAGCGCCTGGGCGGGCAGGATGACGGTCTTGTTGCCCTCGCCCTTGCCCAGCGCGTCGAGCGCCTCGACCTGCTTGAGCGCGACCTGGTAGCGGGCGGCCTCGATCCCGTGTTCGCGGATGGCGCCGGCGACCACCTCGGTGGCGTAGGCCTCGGCCTCGGCCTGGATGCGGCGGGCCTTGGCGGCTTGCTCGGCGGCGTAAAGCTCGGCATCGGCGGCCAGCTCGACCGCGCGGCGCTTGCCTTCGGCCTCGGTCACCTGGGCGCGGCGGGCGCGTTCGGCGTTGAGCTGCTGGAGCATTGCGTCACGGGTGGCCTGGTCGAGGTTGACGTCGAGGATCTCGGCCCGCGTCACCTCGATCCCCCAGTCGTTCACCGCGTCCTCGACCGCCGCCTTGATCGCATCGATCAGCCCGGCGCGGTTGGCCTGCACCTCGTCAAGATCCATCTTGCCGATTTCGGCGCGCACGATGCCGGCCACGGTGGTGGCGATGGCGGCATCCACGTCGCGGATGCGATAGACGGTCTTCTCGGGTTCGAGGATGCGGTAGAACACGCTGGTATCGACCTGCAGCAGCACGTTGTCGCGGGTGATCGCATCCTGGCTGGCAGTGGGCAACTGGCGTTCGAGGATCGACACCTTGTGGGCCACGCGGTCGAGAAAGGGCATGATGAAGTTGATCCCCGGCCCCAGCACCGCGCGCAGCCGCCCGAACCGTTCGACCACGTATTTCTGCGACTGGGGCACGATGCGGATGCCCTTGAAGATGACGACGATCAGAAGGATCGCACCGAGAAGGTAGATGACGTTGCCTGAAAGCATGTCGGTTGCCTGGGGGTCCATCTGCGTCTCCGTTTCTGCTGCGGCCGGGCGGGGCCGGGCGGGGCGGCCCGGCGCAAACACGATTATGACGGCAAGGCCGGGGCAGGGGCAAGGCGGAGGAGAGGCGGGG
>JALTNO010000251.1 GCA_027000645.1 Paracoccaceae bacterium
GCGGTGCGCGCCGCGCTCAGGCCGGACCTGAACCGGCTGGCGCAGCACCTGCTGAAATACCCCGATTCGACCGTGCAGGTGATCGGCCACACCGACAGCGACGGCGATGCAGCCTACAATATCGGCCTGTCCGAGCGTCGCGCCAACGCGGTGGCCGACGTGTTGCAGGGCTACGGCGTTCCCTACGATCGGCTCGTCACCATCGGCCGGGGCGAAGAGCAGCCGGTTGCAACCAACCTGACCGAAGAGGGCAAGGCGAAGAACCGCCGCGTCGAGATCGTGGTAATCCCCGGCAAGTGACCGCCCGGCACCGCGGCGGGGCGGCACCAGCGACCTGACATTCCCGGTCGATGACCTGATCTTCATCCGACACCGCCGGCAGGAAGCATCGGCGCAAGGCTTGCGGTTTGGCGCCGTGCGCATTATCCGGGCGGAACCCGGCAACGAACCGAAGGCAAGTCATGTCCGTCCCGACCCTGCTGGGCATCAGTGGCGCGCTGCGCCGCGATGCGACCAACCGCAAGCTGATCCGCGAAGCCGCGCGCCTGTTCGGCCCCTGCGAATTCGTCGAAGCCGACCTGAACCTGCCGCTGTATGACGCCGACCTGGAGGAGAGCGAAGGCATCCCTCCGGCGGTGCAGCGGCTGGCGGCCCAGATCGCGCAGGCCGATGCGGTGGTGATCTCGACCCCCGAATACAACAAGGCCCCGCCGGGCGTGCTGAAGAACGCGCTCGACTGGGTCAGCCGCACGGAGGGAAAGCCATGGCTGGACAAGCCGGTGGCGGTGATGTCGTCGGCCGCCGGTCGTGCGGGAGGCGAGCGGGCGCAGGCGATCCTGCGGCTTTGCATGGTGCCGTTCCAGACGCGCCTGCTCCAGGGGCCGGAGCTGCATGTGGCGCATTGCGAAGACGCCTTCGACGAGAACGGGCACCTGAAGGCGGCGGGTTATCAGCGCACGCTTGGCCGGCTGATGGAAAGGTTGCGGGCCGAGATCGGGCGCTGAAGGTTTCGGGCCGCTTGCGCGACCCGACCGGGCGAGGGGCGCTGCCCCTCGCGCTCCCCGGGATATTTTCTGCCAGAAAAAGCCGCGATCCGGGCCGGGCGGTCAGCGGATTTCCTTGAGCAGACGCCGTTTCTGGCGTGACCAGTCGCGTTTGGCCTGGGTTTCGCGCTTGTCATGGGTCTTCTTGCCGCGGGCGATGCCGAGTTTCAGTTTCGCCAGCCCCTTGTGGTTGAAGTAGAGCACCAGCGGCACCAGCGTCATGCCCTTGCGCCGGGTCACGTCCCACAGGCGCGCCAGTTCCCGTTTCGACACCAGCAGTTTGCGGCGGCGGCGTTCATGGTGACCGAAGGTCCGGGCCTGTTCGTAGGGGGCGATGTAGCTGTTGACGAGCCAGAGCTCCCCATCCTCGACCGCGGCGTAGCTTTCGGCGATGTTGGCCCCGCCGGCGCGCAGCGATTTCACCTCGGACCCTTCGAGAACGATGCCGCATTCGATATCGTCCTCGATGGCGTAATCGTACCGCGCCCGCCGGTTTTCCGCGATCACCTTGTAGTTCGGATCTTTTTTCTGCGCCTTTGCCATGACGCGATGATGTATGCCCGCGGGACGGGCAGCGCAAGCGCCGCGGCCGGTGGCCCGCCTCTATTCGGCCAGCTTTGCGTGCACCTCGTCGAGGTCGATCTCGTCCACCGGCATCTTGTTGGAGGGGTCCTCGAAATCGTATTTGAACAGCTCGAAATCGCGCTTGTAGATCTCGTAGACAAGATGCATCGACAGGTCGTCGAAATAGTCCTCGACCGGGTGGGCGCGTTTGGGCCCGTGGCCCTCGGATTCGTTGAACCGCGGGATGCGGGCCAGGTCCACGGGGTGGGGAGTCTCGATATTGTCGAGCACCTCCTGCATGCCTTCGTTGAACTTCTCGGTCCAGAAGATCTTGTCGTAGCGCCCGCCATTGACGATGAAGGTCGAGACATGGCCCGAAACCGATGACCAGTGGATGTCCGGCTCCATCGGGCGGCGCCAGCGGATCGTGTCGCGGGCAAAAAGCAGGAAGCGACGGAACGACCTGATCTGGTCGAATTCCTGCTTGCCGTCATCGCCGCCGACTTCGATCCCGTAGTCATAGGCCAGCTTCGGTACCAGGTTGCCGCGGTAGCGCCTGCCGTTGCGCTGAATGCCGCAGATCTTGTCGAAGAAGGACGAAAGGATCCGGGTATAGGGGTTGCGCACGCAGGTGAAGGCATAGGACTTGTGCGCCTGCACGTTGCGGCGGATCGTCTCGCGGCTTTCCTCGATCGACCATTTGTGCAGGCCCGAGCGGGCGTCATGTATGTCGCCGTCGTAGAATTTCCCGTGATCGGAATAGTAGAGGATCTGTCCGATGGTCGAGCAGGCGCATTTCGGCACCACGCGATAGACCACGCTTTCGCTTTCCGTCATCCAGGTGCCGGGAAACCCCATCTGCCGTGCCTCCGTTCGTTCTGCCCGGGCGCCGCCGCGCCCGGCCCTTGTTCATGAAAAACCAAATAATCGCTGTTTATTCAATCTGGCATCAAGCATATCTAGACAAGCAACGAAAAAACCGGGGCGCCCGTTTCGCGTATGGCAAGAATCGCCTACATCCTGCTGTGCCACAAGGATCCGGATGCGATCATAAAGCAGGCCGAGCGCCTGACAGCCGCCGGCGACTACATGTCGATCCATTTCGACGCGCGCGCCAGGGCGGAGGACTACGACCGTATCCGCTCTGCCCTGTCGGACAATCCCAGCATCACCTTTGCCCGCAGGCGCATCAGGTGCGGCTGGGGGGAATGGTCGCTGGTGCAGGCCACGCTCAACGCGCTGGAACCGGCGGTCGAGGAATTTCCCCGCGCCACGCATTTCTACATGCTGTCGGGCGATTGCATGGCCATCAAGACGGCCGAATACGCCCACCGCTTTCTGGACGAGCATGACGCCGATTTCATCGAAAGCTTCGATTTCCATGAAAGCGACTGGATCAAGACCGGGATGAAGGAAGAGCGGCTGGTCTACCGCCACTTCTTCAACGAACGCAGGCACAAATGGCTGTTCTACGCCTCGGTCAGGCTGCAGCGGAAACTGGGGCTGAAACGGAAGATCCCGGCCGACATCCAGGTGCAGATCGGCAGCCAGTGGTGGTGCCTGCGCCGCAGGACGGTCGAAGCCATCATGGATTTCATCCGCGAACGCCGCGACGTGGTGCGGTTTTTCCGCACCACCTGGATCCCGGACGAGACGTTCTTCCAGACCCTCGTGCGCCACCTCGTGCCCGAGCGGGAAATCCAGGCGCGGACGCTCACCTTCCTGATGTTTTCCGACTACGGCATGCCGGTGACGTTCTACAACGATCACTACGACCTGCTGCTGAACCAGGATTTCCTGTTCGCGCGCAAGATCAGCCCCGAGGCGACCGAGCTCAAGGCCCGGCTGGGCCGACTCTACGCGGCCAGGGGGGTCGAGTTCCAGATCTCCAACGAGGGGCGAAACCTCTATCGCTTCCTGACCGACCGCGGGCGGATCGGGCTGCGCTTCGGTCAGCGGTTCTGGGAAACCGAAAGCACCCTCGGCCGCGAACGCGAGCTGATGATCGTGGCCTGCAAGAAATGGCACGTGGCCAAACGGCTGCTGGAACGCATTCAGCAGGTGACCAACCTTCCGACAATCGAATATCTTTTCAACGAGGAGAATACCCCGCTGCCCGACCTCGGCGGCATCCAGACGACGCTGGAAAAGCGCACCCGCCACCGCCGCGCGCTCATGCGGATGCTGTTCGACTATTTCGAAACCGACCGGCTCGTCTTCTGCATCGATCCGTCGAATTTCGACCTCGTGCAGGATTTCTATTCCGACCGTTCGG
>JALTNO010000252.1:0-1862 GCA_027000645.1 Paracoccaceae bacterium
TGCGGCCACCGCTCAAAGAACCTCTGCTCGAAGCTCTGCACGCGCTCGCGCTGCGCCAGCACCGCCTCCACCATCTGCGGAATCATCTGCTGAATGCTGGCAAACACCGCATCATACACCCGCACGTGCAGCTGCGCCGCGAGCTCGGGCAGTGTGGCCGCGGGGTCCGCCTCAAACCGGCGAGCCGCCTCTTCATCAAGCCTATACTCCTCACGCAGCTGCTGCAGCGCCTCCTGCCGAAGCTTCTCCCAGTCGGGCTGCTCAGCCGGCTCCGCCAGCTCCGCCGGCTCCTGCGCCTGGGGCTGCGGCTGCGTATCCTGCGCCGGGGGCTCACTCGGGGGCTCTGGCTCTTGCGCCGACTCCGCGGGCTCCCCCTCAGGCTCAGGCTCGGACTGGGCCTCGGCAGCCGGCTCCTCCGGCTCCTCCGCCTGCGGCTCCTTTGGCGGCTCCTCCGCAGGCTCGCCCTCGTCCGTAATGAAAGCAGCCCAATCGGCGGGCTGCTCAGGAACGGAACCCTCAGGCGCGGGGAACCCCCCAGCCGGCTGCTCCGCCGGCTGCTCCGCGCCCTGCACCTCAGTCGCCTGTGTCTGCTGCTCACTCGTCATCGTCCTTCTCCTCCGTCACCTTCCAAGCGGCAATCACGGTCTCCGCCGCCTCACGCACCGCATCCGGCATCTTCAGCGCCAGCTCAATCCCGGCGAGCTCCCCCGCCGTCCCCTGCCGCGCCACCAGCTGGTCGAACGTCTCGGCGGTCTGCGCGGCGCTATGCGCCCGCCCTCGCGCCGCCTCCAGCAGCCTCTGCCGCACATACCTCCAGCCCTCGTGCGCCTCCAGCTCATCCATGAGCCGCATCAGCCGCTTCGCCTCCTCAAAGTCCGCCCGGCTAACCGGCCCCAGAATGTTCGGATCCAGCACGGCGCGTCCCTCCATCGCTTAGCCCATCGGCCCCAGGCCGGGCACGGGCCGCTGCGGCACCTCCGCCGCGCCGGGCTTCAGCGGCACAATATCGCCCCGCTGCGCAGCCATCGCCAGCTGCTCCCCATCGCCCACCTGCACCCGGAACTGGCTTATGTTCTTCATCCCGCCGAGCTGCGCGATCCACTCAAAAATCTTCGCCATGTCGAACCGCTCCATCACGCCCGGCACCTTGACGACCTGCGAGAGCAGTTGCGTCCAGAGGTTCACCTGCGCATAGCGGTCAATCGGCATCGTCCCGTCCACCGGTACAAAGGAGTAGAAACCGGCGATTTCTTCCGGGGTGACTGTCACAAACTGTTGCGATCCCCCGACACTTTCCCCAGCCACCCGCAGCTCCATCTCCCCAGTAAAGTGCTCCTGCGTCATCTGCACCAGCACCCGCGCGAGCGGCTGCCACCCGGTAGCCGAAAAATACTCCGCCACCGTTTTCAACCGCGTCACGCCCAGCGCGTTGGCGCTGCGCACCTCCGTGGCCGTTTTCCGCCCGCCCTGGCTTAGCAGCCCCATAATATTATCCGTCACGCCCGTAACGCGCTGGATCATCTGCGCCACAAGATTGAGGTCGCTAACGTGCTGATTCGTCACGGTGGACACCGGGAACTGATACACCGCATCCGCGACCTTCCCGCCGTAGGCGCTGGGTTTGGCGCGAATGATCTTCCCGGGGCCGGGCTCCAGCAGATCCTTCAGCACAATCCGCGAGGGATCAACGACGATCATATCGTTGAGCACCTTGCGGACATTATAGAAATGCGTATTCACCAGCCAATTCATCACATCCTGCAGCGGCTGCATGACATCATACATGCTCCGCTTGACCAGCGCATACGCATCCGGCTCGTACTCCAGCACGAAAAACGGAAACCGATTGTGCAGCTCCCCAT
>JALTNO010000252.1:1872-3848 GCA_027000645.1 Paracoccaceae bacterium
CCCCCTCGGGCATCACAATATCCGCGGGCCGGGGGTTCTGCCGGTCCGCCCGCGCCCGCATCAGCCTCTCCAGCGCCTCCCGATTGAAGTACTCCCCATCACGCTCCCGCCGCAGAAACTCCATCCAGGAGATCCTCGTCCGCCGCCCGCAGAACTCCCCATCCTGCAGCCGGTGCAGCGGCACGCGCGGATCCGGCAGGAACTCCCAGGGCGCAACGTTATACACCCGGGTGCCCTTGTAGCCGTCCACCCGGCGCACCACTCGCCGCTTGACCGTCTTGCCGATAATCGGGATGCCCTCAACCGTGGCCTGCTCCTCGACGATCTGCGAGGTGATGATCGACTCCTCCTCCCAATACACCCCCAGCACGCCGAGGCCATACTTACCCGCATCCAGCAACCACAGGTAGTACGGCGCAACATGCTCGCCAACCTGCACCTGGTAGTCAATCACCGCCTCGACGTTAGGCACTCGCTGCATGTCGCGGGGGCTGTATGCGGTAAACTGGAAAATGGGGCTGCGCGACAGGAACACCGTGGTCCAGTAGGTGTGCGCCGCCATGAGCACCGCATAGCTATACGGAATGTGCAGCGTCACGTATTGCGGCTCGCCCTGCAGGTCCCGCTTGAGCCTGCGCCGCGCGTCCGCCTCCGTTTCCTTCACATACGCAATATGCTCCTCATCGGCCTTGCGCCACTTATCACACAGCCCGCGCAGCGCCCTCTCCGAGAGCTCAATCCGCTGCTCCAGCGCCCTGCAAACCCGCTGGTGCAGCTCGGTGCCATAGCGAATGTCGATGTTCACGGCGCAGCCCTCCAGCCGGAAAGGTCCAGCTCCGGAATGTTGTCCTCCTCAACCTCCAGCCACTCGGCATCCAGCACGCTATCCTCCAGCGCGGCGTTGGTCGCCACCGCAACCGCCTCAAGCACGTCGTCGTGGTTCACCGCGGGATAAGCGGTAAACTGCTCGATGAACTCAGTGTGCTCCCGGCGGCAGAAAAACTGCTTATTGCTCGTGATCCCGTGCAGCGCCTGCACGATCCGGTCCCGCTTCGAGCGCCGATCGACATAGCTCTCCACCTGCACATACCGCCGGCGCTGATGCATCGCCTGCTCCAGCAGCCACTTGAGCGTCGCCTGATACGCCACCCCCTCAACGCGCACCTTCCGCGGCCGCCACTTATCCACCAGCCGGAAGAACTCCTGCACCGTCCACTCCGGCGTATGGCCCCGCGAGGCAGAATATTCGAGCAAGTACACCCGCCCTTGATAGCGCCCCACCACCGCCAGGCACTCATAGTCCTTATCGCGGAGGCTTTTGCGGAGTTGGGCCTCGCTCGCGGGCGGCACCGGATCGATAGCCATGTACACCTGCATCCGTTCCGGCAGCACCTCCCAGTATTGCAGCCACTCCGCCCGGAAGTCACTCAGCTCCCGGTCGATGATCTTACACTCCTTTTCGCGCATCCACAGCGAAAGCTGATTGCGCGCCAGGGCCGCCTGCTTTTCGGCGATGAGCTCCTCAGTGCTCCACCTGTCGGGCCAAACGCTGTGCCCCTGCTCGTCGAACACGCCCACTCGCAGCGACCGCCACTCGGGGTCGCGCTGGCACAGCTCATTCAAATCGGCGCGGTCGAGCGGCGTACCGAGAAGCACCATTTTCGCCAGCGGATTCTCGCTGCGCGGGGCGAGCGACTCCTTCAGCGCACCGAACCAAAGATCCTCGAGCTTCTGGCGCTGTTCGGGCGTCGCGGAGTTCTCCTCATCCACCAGGTCATCGCCCACAATCAGGTCGGGGCGGTAATCCTCCACATTGATACCGCGCACGGAGCCCGTGATACCCAGCGCAAGCACCCGGGCCTGGCCCCCGAAGGCCCCCAGCTCGACGGCGATCTCCTCCCCCGTCCACTTCGAGCCCTTGCGCAGCCCGAACGTCTGCGCCAGCAGCGAGTTGTACTCGATTTGCCGCATGATCC
>JALTNO010000253.1:0-10230 GCA_027000645.1 Paracoccaceae bacterium
GGCTGTCGGTGCTGGCGTTCCTCTACGGGCGCTTCTACGACAAGCCCGGCATTCGCCGCACCGCCGCGGTGGTCGGCTCGCTCCTGGCGCTGACGATGCCGATCTATACCGGTATGGACCTTTCCGCGAACCAGGCGCGCGCCCTGTGGGCATCCCCGGCGATCCCGATGCTGTTCGTGGCGCTTTCGTTCACCTCGGGGGCGGCCATGGTGGCAGTGATCCTTGTGGCGCTGGGTCGGCTCGAACCCGATGCAACGCGGGTGATCCGCACCATTCTCGCCTTTTCGCTGGGGGCAACGCTGCTGCTGATCTTCGCGCTGGTCCAGACGATGGTCTACGGCACGGCCGAGCTTCAGCAGGCATGGGAGGCCATCAACGGCGAATTTTCGGTCCAGTTCTGGTGGCTCGGCATCATCGCGGGCGTCCTGATCCCGCTGGCGATCGTCCTCGTTCCGATCTTCGCCCCCGAGGCCCCGATCGGGCGGAACCCGCAGATCGTCGCCGTGGCCGGGATTCTCGGTGCTCTTGGCGCCTACATGCTGCGCGGCGTGATCATCTACGCCGGCCAGCTGCCGCAACTCTACTACTGACACGCGACCGGCACAGTCCGGAGAGGAGCTGACAAGATGGGTATTCAAGAAAAGTTCAAGACGGACCGTCGCGGTTTCCTGAGGCTGGGCGCGTCCGCATCGGCGGCCGGAGCCGTCCTGGCCAGTCGCCGCCTGTCGGCGATGGAACAGGAGCTTGGCGGCGCGGACTATTCCGCGGTCACCGGGGAGAAGCGCAAGGCGGTCCCCTATACCTGCCTGGCCTGCAACATCGAGGATGGCGGCATCGCCATGATCGAGAACGGCCGGATCGTCAAGCTGGAGGGCAATCTCGACCATCCCAACACGCGCGGCAAGCTGTGCGCCAAGGGCAATTCCGGCTTTCTGCACGTCTATGATCCGGACCGGATCATGACGCCGCTGCTGAGAACCGGAAAGCGCGGCGAAGGCAAGTGGAAGCGCATCTCCTACGACGAGGCGACCAGCCTGCTGGCCGAAAAGCTGCGCGAGGTGGTCGAGCGCGCCGACGCCGAGGGCGACCACGAGATCCTCAACGAGATCGTCTTCAAGTGGGGCCGCAACCGGACAGGCGGCGCCGTCAAGCGCTTCATGCACGCGCTGGGCTCCAACGCGATGGTGAACCACACCAATATCTGCGAATCGTCCAAGAAGGTCGGGCTTGAACCGTCCTGGGGGCCGGATATCGAAAGCTGCGACTGGGCCAACACGAAGTACATCCTGAACTTCGGCTCCAACATCCTGGAGGCGGCGTATTTCATGAACCCCAACTCCCAGCGTCTGGTGGACGGGGTGGTCGGCAGCCGGGCCAAGATCGTCACCTTCGATCCGCGGCTGTCGAACTCGGCCGGCTACAGCCACGAATGGTACGCGCCCTATCCGGGCACGGATGCGGCGATCGTGCTGGCAATGGCCAACGTCATCATGAACGAGGGTCTGTATGACGCCGATTTCGTGCGCGACTGGACGAATGTCACCGCCGAACAGCTGATCGCGCATCTCGAACCCTACACGCCGGAATTCGCCGAGAAGGAATCGGGTATCTCGGCCAGGGACATCCGCCGCATCGCGCGCGAGTTCGCCACCACCAAGCCGGCGACGACGTTTTCCTACCGGGGGCCGGTCAAGCATCTGTGGGGCGCCTATCAGGAGGCGGCGATCCACATGCTCAACGTGATTACCGGCAATGTCGAGAAGAAGGGCGGCTACTGCCTGCCGCGCGGCATGGGCTGGCCGCAGCCCGATCCGGTGCCGCCGAAGCCCCCGGCCCCGAGCGCGATTGCCAAGCCGCCGCTCTATCCGCTGGCGTCGCACGCGGTGTCCACGCATGCGCCCTACATGGTGATGCGCGGCGAGGCGAAGGTATCGGTGTGGATGAGCTACTACGACAACCCCGCCTATACCTACCCCTCCAGCCACGTCTGGGAGGCGTTCCTGAAGGACGAAAGCCTGGTGCCGTTCTTCGTGTCGTTCAGTTGCTTCATGTCGGAAACCACCGAGCTGGCCGACCTGATCATCCCGGACGTCACCTACCTGGAGCGGCACGACCCCGAGTCGATGCCGAGCGGTCTCTATCCCTGCCTGAGCATCCGCCAGCCGGTGATCGAACCCCTGGGCGGCACGCAGGAGTTCCGCAAGACCCTGATCGACGTCATCCACAAGGTCGATCCCGACGGAGAGCTGGGCATCCGCAAGTACTTCCAGTTCGACTCGGTCGAGGACTGGATGAAGCAGCATTTCGACAACCTCCCAGGCCTCAAGGAGGAAGGCGGATACGAGTTCCTGAAGAAGAAGGGCGTCTGGCCGATCTATGGCAAGGTGGACAAGAACACCGCCAAGCTTGTTGACGATAACGGCAACGAGATCGAACCGGAATACGCCCTCTACACCTCGGAAATCCCGGCCGAAGAGATGCTGGGGGCCGAAATTCAGGAAGACGGCTCCATCGTCAAGAACGGCGAGGTGATCGGCGTGCGGATCAACGAACGCAACTATGTCGGCTTCGGAACGCCCTCGCGCCGGATCGAGCTCTACAAGGAGGAGTGGCGCAAATACGGCTTCAATCCGCTTCCGGTGTACAAGCGCCTGCCGTCCCGCGACAAGGATCCCGGAGAGCTGGTGCTGACCACCTACAAGGTCAACGTCCACACCCAGAGCCGCACCGCGTCGCTGAAATACCTGGCCGAGATGTATCACAAGAACCCGGCCTGGATGAACCCGAAGCGGGCAGCCGAGCTGGGCATCGGCGACGGCGATCTGATCCGCATCTCCTCGCCGCTGGGCTACATGGTCACGCGGGCCCACCTGACCGAAGGCATCCATCCCGAGGTGGTGGCGATCTCGACCGCCTGCGGGCACGCGGCCTATGGCCGGCTGGCCACGCTCAGGCACCGCGATCCGGCGGCCGACTGGGCGCTCGGGGGCGACCCGGACATCACCAACAACGTCTGGTGGGATGATCGTGGCGTCCATCCCAATCCGATCATCCGGCTTTCGGTCGATCCGATCGGCGGCTCGCAGGGCTGGTTCGACACGGTGGTGAAGGTCACCCCGGCACAGGCCGGCGACAAGTATGGCGATACCGTCGTCAGCGTCGAACAGTCCATGAAGGACTACGACGAGACGCTGCGCTATGCCTATACCGGCGACCTGCACCGGGCCAACCACCAGGAGGTGGACGTGGACTGGGAAAACCTGCCCGAGCCGAAACTGACCGGCCACTGAGGCGGTTCCGTCCCGGCGGACTGCTTCGCCGGGACGCCTTCCGCAAGGATAGAGGAGACAGAACATGCAGGCCGATTCCCATGTCACCCCTGACGGATCGGGCGAAACCGCGCCCGCCGGCATCGCCGATCTGCAGGCGCGCGCGGGGCTCTATTCGTTGCTCGGGCGGTGCCTCGAGGCCGAGGCGGACGCCGATCTTCTGCACCTGTTCCGCGGGCCGCTGAGGGGCATCGTGGAGGAACTGGAGCTGGATCTCGGCGCCGATGTCATGGACGGGCCCGTGGACGAAGTGGTGGAGCGGCTGGCCGAGGAATTCACCGGCCTCTTCGTCGCGCCCGGGGCGGTCCTGCCGTACCGGTCGGTGTTCGAGACCGGCCGGCTGTTCCAGCCCCAGGCCGATCTGGCCACCAACGCCTACCGCGAGGCGGGGTTCGAGTTCCGCAATCTTCACAGCGGCGAGTTCGGCGATCACGTGGCGGTCATGCTGGCCTTCGTCGCGCGCCTGCTGGAGCGGCGGGCCGGCGCGCTTGCCGAGGGCGACGGAGCCGCGGCAGATGCGTGGGAAGCCCGCCGCGTCCGTTTCCTGCGCTTCCAGCTCGGCCCCTGGGCCATCGGCTGGGCGCGCCGGGCGCGGAGTTGCGCGCAGCACCCCTTCTATGCGGCGATCCTGGACCTGACCGAGCAGGCGATCTGGACCGATCTGTGCCAATGCTGCGACGAGAAGACGCTCAGACGGCTGGTCAAGGCCAATCGCCGGCCGCTGGTGCGGCCGAAGACCGATCCCGAATTCCGCAAGGCCTCGGGGCTGTAGGGGGATGGCCATGGATCGTCCAGCCGCAATTCTGATCGTCGAGGGGTCCGGGCGCGGTTTCCTGAGCCATTACAGCCACGCGCTGGCGCTGGGCCTGCACGAGGCGGGTCATCGGGTCCGCCTCGTCACCGCGCCCTGCGACGAGCTGTCCGACTGGGCGGTTCCCTTCGAGCGCCACGCCACCTTGCGGCCCGGGCTTTCGGGTTGGCGGGAACTGCTGAACCAGACGCGCCGGTTCGGGCCGGAAATCGTGCATTTCCAGTGGCTGTCCGATCCGGTCGGCGCCTCGCTCTACGTTCGCTGGGCGCGGCGGCGCGGGGCCGCGGTCCTCTACACGCCGCACAATCTGCTGCCGCATCGGGGAAGGTGGATGACGATGCCGCTGTTTCGCCGGCTCTACCGCGTGTTCGACCGCGTGATCGTGCGCGACGAGGCCATGCGCTGGGCGGCGCACGAGATGCTCGACGTCGATCCCGACCGCATGTCCATGGCCACCGGAAGCCCGAACATCATCGCCCACCCGTCGGCGCCGGCGACGATGCCGCCCGAGGCCCCCGCGCGCCGTCCGGGCGAGATCCGGGCGCTGCATTTCGGGCATGGCTGTCACCGCAAGGGGCTCGAGCCGATGCTGCGCGCGCTGGCGCGAACGGACTGCCCGGAAAACCTGCACCTGCTGCTGGCCGGAAGCGGCGTCGCCCGCGGCATCGCCCCGGCCATCCTGCGGGCCGCCCGGCGGAAGGTGCGGGTGAGCGTCATCGACCGCTATCTCGAGCCGGGCGAGGTCGCCGGCCTGTTCGGCGCCGCCGATCTGGTCGCCATGCCCTATGCCAAGCTGTGCCGCAGCCCGATCCTCGATCTGGCCGCGGCCTTTCGCCGACCGGTTCTCAGGACCGGCCGGGTGGAGGCGACCCGCTTTGACGAGGGCCGCCACGGCATGACCATCCGGCATGGCGATTTCGCCGCCTTCGCCGAGGCCCTGGCCGGGCTTGCCCGCGCGCCCGAGCGGCTGCGGGAGATGAAGCGGGCGCTGCGCGAAGGGCCGGATTTCACCTCGGAAATGGTGGCCCTGGCGGCGCGGCATACCGCGATCTATGCCGACACGATGGCCTGGATGCGGGCGCGGGCCGGCGATCCTTGCGGGCGCGCGGTTCCGGTCATGGCAGGGGAGTGAACCGTCATGCGCACCATCATCGTCATGGCTCATGGTTCACGGCACAAGCGGCTGGCGACGCTTCTGAGAAAGCACGCGGAGATCTTCGGGGAATACCGGCTGCTCTCCACGGCCGAAACCGGCGCCTGTCTCGAAGCCGAAACCGGGTTCGAGGTGGCGCACCTGTTCCCGGTGGCGAAGGGCGGGGACATCCAGCTTTGCGGACTGGTCTGCACCAACTCCATTGCCGCGGTGATCTTCCTGAACGATCCGCATTGCACCGATCCGGCCGAGCCCCGGATCGGGCAGTTCATCCGCGCATGCGATCTCAACAACGTGCCGCTGGCGACGAATGTGGTGACCGCCCACGCGCTGGCCCTCTGGCTGGGCAGGAAGCTCGAAGGCGACCGGCGCCGCGAGGAAATGCCGCCGGCCAGCGGTCATGATGGCGAGAGGGTCGTGCAATGATGGCCGGCGAAAACGGCATCGGGCTTGACGGCATTGCCGGCGGCACCGGCGTCGCGGCGATTTCGGTCAGCGAAGGGCACTGCATCAACCTGCGCGGGCGGCAGGAGGCCTGCGACCTGTGCCAGCGGGCCTGCCCGGCCCGGGCGATCACCCTGACGCTGGACGAGGTGAGTGTCGATCCCGCGCTCTGCGTCGGGTGCGGGGCCTGCGTTCCCGCCTGCCCGGCCGGGGCGCTGGTCCGCGACGGTTTCGATCCGGAGGATTTCGTCGCCTCCCTGGCCGGCGATCCGGTGGTGCGGATCGGCTGCGTGCAGGCGGCCGCGGTCGAGGGTGCGCGTTCCGTCCCCTGCCTGCGGATGCTGGATGCGCGCATCCTCGCGGCATTGCTGGCCGAGGGCGTCCGGCGAATCGAGCTTGCCGGGACCGGAAGCTGCGCCGACTGCCCCAGCGGTGGCGCGCGGCGCGATCTTGCCGCGGCCAGACGCAGGCTGAAGACATGGTTCGGCGAGAACGGCCCCGAGGTCGTGCTCGTGGACGGCGCCGGCCCGGACGGCGAGGCGGGCAACGCACCGGCCCGTGCGGCCGAACGCCGCCGCCTGCTGAAGGGGGCGTTTTCCTCCCTGCTCGACGTGGATCCGGCGGCGGTGGGGAACGGGGCCGGGGCGCTGCCCGACTTCGACGCGATGATCGAAGACGCCGACGATGCGTTGCAGGAGGCGCGGGCCCGCCCCGTGCCCTGTCAGCAGGTGCTGGCCTCCCGCCGCCGGGCGCTTCCGTTCCGCGAAGGCGGGCCGGTCGGCGCGACCGGCAGGGCGATTGCCGAGAGCTGCACCGGCTGCCTCGTGTGCGCCGACCTGTGCCCCACCGGCGCCCTGCGGGGCGAGACGGGCACCGGGCGCACCCTTGTCAGCTTCGATCCGGCACCATGCACCAACTGCACGCTGTGCCTCAAGGTCTGCCCCGTCGGCGCGATTTCGGGCCATGCGCTGCGTGGCGTCGAGGCGGCCCTGGCGGGTCGGCAGGTCCTGTTTCTGCGCCGCGACAGGATCTGTTCGATCTGCGGCAACGTCTTCGGGGAGGAGAGCGGCACGGAACAGGCGATCTGTCCGCCCTGCCGCAACGAAAGCGAAATGGACGACGACTGGCGGGAGATGCTGAGTGGCTGACAGGCGGTTGGCGGCCGGGATCGTGATGGCCGCCGTGGTTGCCGGAGGGGGATGGATGATCTGGCAGAGGGTGCGTCCGCCGAGAACCCCGGAAGAGCTGTTTCGCCGGCGCTGCACGCGGTGCCACGGTCTGCCGGACCTGTCCCGGTTCGCACGGCGCCAGATCGAAGGCATCGTTCGCACCATGCGCGAACGCAACGGCGCCGACGAGGTCATCACCGAGGAGGAGGCCGCCGTGATCGTGAAATACCTGGAGGGGAAGGCGAAATGAGAGAATCGGAGCCGCGGACACCGGAAGAACTGGAGAGGGACGTGCTGAACGCGCTGGCGGCGGTCACCGTGGGCGAAGATGGCCCCGATCTGCTTTCGGCCGGACATGTCACGGCGGTGGCGGCCACCGGCGGGGCGGTGCGCATTCTCATCGACCCCGAGCGGGTCGATGACGAGGCAGGCGACGCGCTGGCGCGGGTTCTGCACCAGGTCGTCGGCGGCCTGCCGGGGGTCGAGCGCGTCGTCGTCAAGCCGCGCCCGCGCCCGATCGAGCCGATGCTCGAGCGTGCACCGGGCGCGGTTCTGGCGGTTCACAGCGGCAAGGGCGGCGTGGGCAAGTCCACGATCGCGGTGAACCTCGCCGTGGCGCTGGCGGCGGGCAGGGCGGGGCGGCGGTTGCGCGTGGGGCTGCTCGATGCCGACGTCTACGGCCCCTCGGCGCCGCATCTGCTGGGGGTTTCGGCGCGGGCGGAAAGCACCTCGGATGGCACCCGGATCAGCCCGGTGACGGCGCATGGGCTGAAGGTCATGTCGCTGGGATTCATGATGCCCGAGGGCAAGGCGCTGGCCTGGCGCGGAAGCCTCGTGGATGAAGGCCTGCCGCAGCTGATCGCCGACGTGGACTGGGGCGCGCTGGACGTGCTGGTGGTCGATCTGCCGCCGGGCACCTCGGACGTGCACCTTGCGCTGGCCCGGGCGGTGCCGATCGCCGGGGTCATGGCGGTGACGGCGCCGGGGCAGATCTCGACCGACGACGTGCGCCGCGGGCTGGAGATGTTCGCCGATATCGCCGTTCCCTGCCTCGGCATCGTCGAGAACATGAGCACCGTGGTCTGCGATTCCTGCGGAGCCGAGGCGGCGCTTTTCGGCGCCGGGGGCGGGGCGCGGCTGGAGGCGGAGACCGGGTTGCCGTTGCTTGCGCGGATACCGTTTCTGCGCGATGTGCTCGTGGCATCGGAAAGCGGAACGCCGGTGATCCTGTCGCATCCCGATCATCCGTTTTCCGCCCGGATCGCCGAACTGGCCGGGGAGGTGGCGGAAAGGCTTGCCCCGGCGGCAGATCCGGCGGCTGAAAAGGAAGGAGGCCGGACATGGCATGTTCACTGAGCGTGGATGAGATGACGCTCCCGCCCCGGCCGGTGCCGGGCGTGCGCGATATCGTGCTGGTCGCCAGCGGCAAGGGCGGGGTCGGGAAATCGACCGTCGCGGTCAATCTGGCCGCGGCACTGGCGGCGGCGGGCAGGCGGGTCGGCATTGTCGATCTCGACCTGAGCGGTCCCTCGGTGGCGCGCCTGACGGGAACCGTCGCCGCCCCCGAAACCGGGGCCGATGGCCTTGCCATCCCATGCCGGAGGCACGGGCTGCATGTCATCTCGATTGCCGACATGGTTCCGCCCGAACAGGCCATCGCGTGGAAGGGGCCGCTTGTCGCCCAGGCGGTGGAGCAGCTTTTCCGCGACGTGGCCTGGCCCGATCTCGAACTCCTGATCGTCGATCTGCCGCCGGGCACGGGCGACGTGCTGCTGACCGTGACCGAGCAGATCCCCGTCACCGGTGCGATCGTGGTCACGACGCCCGAGAGCATGGCCACCATCGATGCCGACCGCGCGATTTCGCTGTTCCATGAACACGATATTCCGGTCTTCGGGCTGGTGACCAACATGGCCGAGTTCGTCTGCCCCTGCTGCGGCGCAAGGCAGCCTCTTTTCGAGTCCGGGGCGCAGGCGAACGTGGCGGGGCGCCGGCATGTCGCCGATCTCGGATCGATCCCGGCGGACCCGGGGGCGGCGGGCTGCGTCGCGTCGGGCATGCCGATGGCGCTGGCCGCGCCGGATGGCCCGGTCGGGCAGGCCTTTGCCGAACTGGCGCAGGCCGTGGCGAGGGCGGTGATCCGCGAACGCGAGGGAGAGCGCCGCCGCGCGGCCGAGGAACATTCGATCCGGGCGTTGCTGGAGGATGACTGAACCGATGGAGGACAGGGTGGAAAAACGGCCAGGGTACCATGTGGAAGCGCCACGGGCCGAACTTGTGGCGGGCGCCGATGCGGTGATCGTGACGGTTGCGGCGGATGGCCCGCCCGATGACCTCCCGCCGGAGCAGGCGGCCGCCTTCGTCTGGCGCGTCGGGCCCGGGGGGGAGGTGCCTCGCGGCGCGCATGTCTGCGTGGCCGAGGGCTTGCAGCGGGCGATCGTGATTGCCGAGGATGCCGCCGATCTGTGGGTGGTTCCGCGCGTGTGCGTGCGCCGCGCGTCGCAGCAGTACCGGTTCGACCCCTCGCAGGACGACGGCAGCGGTTTCAAGACCTACCACCTGAACCCGGCGACCTTCGCCGCCTGGGAGGTGCGCGAAGACGGGGCGGTGGTGCCGTTGGCCGAGTGGCTCGAGCGCGCGGCCGGGCTGGGATTCGACGAGATCTGGCTGCACGACGAAACTGCCGAACGGACGGGCAGGGGTTTTGGCTGCGATCTGATCGACCGCGCCCACCGGATCCTGCCCGAGGCGCGGTTCTGGATCTCCGGGGGCGGGCGCACCGCCGGGCATGTGCGGACCATCGCCGCAAAACCGGGCGTCGAAGCGGTGGTGATGAACGCCGATCTGTTGCGCGAAACACTGAACGGTTCGCCCGATGCCGGGCCGGGCGATCGAGCCGGCCCGGGGGCGCAGCTGCGCGCATGACGAGGCCGCTGGCGGTTCTCGTCCTGATCCTGGGCCGGGGGCTGCCGGGTCTTGCCGACTCCGGCCAGCCGCTGCCCGACCTGCCGGAGATGACGGTCGAGACCTATGCGCGGGTTCACCACGATGAAAGCGTCCTGACCGTGGAGTTGCGTTCGGACGCGGCCATCGGTGCGGCGATGTTCGAGCGAACCCTGCGCCCGGCGGCGATCGACCGGGTGCCCGAGCGGTGCGAGGCCGTTCTGGTGATGGACGAAACCACCGCCCGCGACGAGGCCGCCCGCGCGGCCGAGCGCCTTGCCGGGACCGGGTGCAGGCTGTTCCGGCTGCAGGGCCGGGCCGAAGACTGGATCGCCGCCGGCATTGCCGCCCCGGCCGAACCGCGCCGGCGGCGATCCACTC
>JALTNO010000253.1:10240-14023 GCA_027000645.1 Paracoccaceae bacterium
CATCTAATCGAACACCTGCGCGGGCTGTGCGAAAGCAACCCGCCCGCCCAGGTGTTCGATTAGATGACTCCAACGGACAGATTTTTCCGCACCGACTCGTGTGCTATCGTGAACCGCGCGTGCCGGTTCCGGCGATGTTCCGAGCCATGCGGGATCATCCGCCCGGCACGCTGACGGGAGGCTCTGGACATGGACAGGCGCTGGTTCGTTGGGGCGGCACTTGCGGCGACCGGATCGCTGGCGACACGCGCCCTTGCCGAGGTCGCGACCGGAGGCGAGCTGCGGATCGGGCTGACCGCAGTGGTGGTGCGGGAATACGCGCGTTTCTTCATGGACCTGCAGAGCTATCTCAGCGTCCGGACCGGACGGGCGGTCAGCTTCGTTCAGCGGCGGACCTATGCGGACATCATGCGGATGCTGGGCCGCCAGGAACTCGAAGCCGCCTGGATCTGCGGGTACCCCTACGTTCAGCGGCGCAACCCGGAATTCCTCCGGCTGCTGGTGGCGCCGGTCTATCAGGGGGCGCCGCTGTATCGATCCTACGTGATCGCCTCGGCCAGCAGTTCCGCCCGGGGGATCGAGGATTTCAGGGACAGGGTATTCGCCTATTCCGATCCCGATTCCAATTCCGGCTATCTGGTGCCGCGGGTGGCGCTTCTGGATGCCGGGTACGATCCCGAAACCTTCTTCAGGTTCACCTTCTTCACCTACAACCACGCCGAAACCGTGACCGCCGTGGCCGATGGCGTCGCCGATGGCGGAGCCGTGGATTCCTATGTCTACAACGTCGTCGCGAGATACGAGCCCGAGCTTGCCAGGCGGACAAGGGTGGTGTCGGCCTCGCGCCAGTTCGGCTTCCCGCCCATCGTCGTACACCGGGCGCTGGAAGCCGAGGTCGCGGGCCGGCTGCGCAACACGCTGATCGGGATGGCTGACGAACCGGCCGGCCGGGCGCTGCTCAGGCGTCTGGGCCTGGACGGGTTCCAGGAGGTATCGCCCTCGCTCTACGACTCGATCCGCGACCTGGCCGCGAGGGCCCGGACGATCGGCCGTCCGGTGGATACGCTATGATCATGATCCGGAAATGGCCGAAACTTCCTTCCATGAGCCTGATGACCAAGGTTCCGCTGATGATCACGCTGGTGGTTTTCGCCTCGACCCTGATCATCGGTCTGCTGGTCATCGAGCGGGACTGGAACCGCCAGCGCACGATACTCGAAGCCCAGACCCTGACCCTTGCCCGAGCGACCGCCGCCGCGGGCAAGGCTCATATCGTCAACACGGATGTCTGGGCGCTTTACCGGATCCTGCGGCAACTGGGCGAACGCGGCACCGATGGCGCCGGCCTGGCGCCCGTGGTCGAGGCCGCCTTCCTGCGGCCGGACGGCACCATCCTTGCCCATACCGACCCGCGCGCGCACCCCGTCGGCCTGAAGCTTGCCACCCAATCCGAAGCCGGGGCCGAACGGCTGGCGCAGGCGATCGGGTCGGAGGCCGCGCGGCTTCTGCCCGAGGATGTGCGCACGGAAGGTTTCATCGACGCGGTCGCGCCGATCACCATCGACGGGGTGAAGGTGGGGCTCGTGCTTCTGCGCAGTTCGACCGCCGGCCTGATCGCGCAGCTTCGGACCGACGCGATCGTGGTGATCGCCTTCTCGGTCGGGCTTGCCATGGTCATGAGCCTGTTCGGAACCTGGCTGTCGCGCCGCATGGTGCGCCCGCTGCAGAACCTCGCTGACGGTATCGACGCGGTGGCGCGCGGCGATCTGAGCGGCATCCGCAACGTGCAGCGACCGGGACGGGACGAGATCGGCCAGGTCACGCGCCAGTTCAACCGGATGGTCGAGGAACTGGCCGAGAAGAAGCGGCTTGAACGGGAGCTGGCCGCCTCGGAAAGGCTGGCCGGGCTGGGCCGGTTCGCCGCCGGTCTGGCGCACGAGGTCAACAACCCCATCGGCGGCATGATGAACTGCGTCCAGATGCTGTCCCGGCGGCCGGACGACGCGGAGCTGGTGCGCAAATACGTGCCGCTTCTCGACAACGGTCTGCGCAGCATCTCGGCCACCATCCAGGCGCTTCTCGGAGAGCTGAGGGGAAACGAGAAGCGCACGTCCTGCAAGGCCGGTTGCCTGATCTCTCTCGAAGAGATGGTCCGGTCCGAGATCGGAGACAGGCAGATCCGGCTGGACTGGGTCGTGGACACGGCCGACCTGTCCGGTCTTGCGGTGAACTGCACCTGCCCGCACATCCAGCAGATCGTCGTCAACCTGACGCGCAACGCGATTGCGGTCATGCCCGATGGCGGGCGGCTGAGTTTCACGTCGCGCAAGGTGGGGGAGGTGCTGGAACTGGTGATCGGCGATACCGGACCGGGAATGGACGACAAGACCATGGAGCGCCTGTTCGAGCCCTTCTACTCCACCCGGCCCGGGGGGTCGGGGCTCGGCCTGTGGATCACCTACCGCATCGTCGAGCGCATGGGGGGAAGCATCCGGGTCGAAAGCCGCCCCGGCACGGGCGCCCGGTTCGTGGTGACGCTGCCGCTGGTCGCGGCGCGGGTGCGCGACGGGGACGAGGGAGAGAACATCCGTGCAGCCTGACAGCGAAAACCTCACGGAACTTCGGCCGCGGGTTCTGGTGGTCGATGACGACCGGATCATCCGGGTGACCCTGCAGGACCGGTTCCGGATGGAAGGGTTCGAGGTCGAGGCGGTCGCGGACCTTGCCGCGGCGCGGGATGCCCTGGCGCGGGCGCGGGTGGATCTGGTGGTCACCGACATCCGTCTGCCCGATGGCGACGGGCGCGATCTGTTCCGGGAAATCTGCCGCGCCCATCCCGGCGTGCCGGTGGTTGTGATGACGGCCTATATCTCGGTTCCCGATGCGGTGGCGCTGACCAAGGCGGGGGCCGTGGACTACCTGACCAAGCCCTTCGATCTGGACGATCTCGTGGCCAAGTCGCACCGCGCGATCGAGCGCGCGCGCGATCTGGGCCGCGCGCCGCTGGTGTCGCCCGACGGCTCCGCCGCCCTGCCGGGGTCGGGCATCCTCGGGCGCTCGGCGGCGATGCGGCATGTCGAGGAGATTGCCGCGCGGGTCCGCGACGTGACCTGTTCGATCCTGATCACCGGCGAATCCGGCGTCGGCAAGGAGGTCGTGGCCCGCTTCATTCACGCCAACTCCACCCGCGCCGCCGGGCCCTTCGTGGCGGTGGATTTCGCCGCGCTGACCGAAGGGCACCGGCATGCCGAACTGTTCGGAGAGGAAACCGGCGCCGCAGGGGAGCGTCGGCCGGGCCGGTTCGAACAGGCGCAGGGCGGCACCATCTTCCTGGACGAGATCGGCGAGGTGTCCGAGGAGATCCAGCTCAAGCTGCTGCGCGTGCTCCAGGATCACGCGGTCGAGCCGGTCGGGGCCGATCGCCCCGTGCCGCTGGACGTGCGGGTGATCGCGGCCACGCAGGTCGATCTGGAAGCCGAGGTGCGCGAGGGCCGGTTCCGCGCCGATCTGTTCTGGCGCCTCAATGTCCTGCCGATCCAGATCCCGCCCCTGCGGGAACGCCGCGACGACATCCTGTTTCTCGCCCGCCGCTTTGCCGCCGAACACGCCCGGAGGATGAACCGCCCCGTGGAGGGGTTGTCCGCGGCCAGCGAGGAGCTTCTTTCCGGCATGGACTATCCCGGCAACGTGCGCGAGTTGCGCAACATGATCGAACGCGCGGTGGCGCTTGCGCAGGGGCCGCGCATCCAGGAACACGACCTGTTCCCCGCAACCGAAACCGCC
>JALTNO010000254.1 GCA_027000645.1 Paracoccaceae bacterium
CCGCCCGACCGGACCGTGCACGAGGTTCTGACCGCTGCCGGCATCGATGTTCCGAAGGATTGCGGCGAAGGCCTTTGCGGAACCTGTGAGGCGCGGGTGATCGAAGGCGAGGTGGACCATCGCGACCGGGTCCTGTCGCGCGCCGAACGTGCGGCAGGGGAGCGGATGATGACCTGCTGTTCGCGGGCCAGGGGCAGGCGGCTGGTGCTGGCTCTCTGATTCCCGTCCCGGCGGGACCGCCGGCCGGGGGCTCTGCCCCCTCGGCCCTTGCGGGCCTCACCCCCGGAGTATTTCGGGCAAGGTGAAGGAACGTCCTTTCGGCAGGGCCCCGCCCGGCATCCGCCCGGTTTTCCTTGATTTACCGACCTTGTACCGGCACTGCTCTTGCACAATGGCCGGCCCGAACCTATTCAAGTCAAACTGAACCGTTCAGTTCAAGGATTGCCGACATGATGACCCGGTTACAACCGGCACGGCGCAACCGCCCTGGAAGGATCTCCGCGTGGCGACGGGGGGCCGCTGTCCTGTTCGTGCTGCTGACGGCTCCGGCCCTGTGGGCCGAACCCCCGCTGCCCGTTCCGGTAATGACCGTGCAACCCGTCGAAAACCGCTCGGTCCTGTCCCTGACCGGCGAGATCGTCGCCCGCGACGAAACCCGCCTGTCCTTTCCGATGGGGGGGCGGATTCTCGATGTCGCGGTGCGCGAAGGCGACCGGGTCGAGGCCGGGCAGGAACTGGCGCGGCTCGAATCGGTGCAGCAGGAACAGGCCCTGCGCGAAGCCGAAGCCGCGCTGGAAGCGGCGCAGGCCGACCTGCAGCAGGCGCGGGAGGAGTTCTTTCGACAGGACCAGTCGCTCCGGCGCGGGGCCACGACCCGCATCCGGCGTGACGAGGCGGAACGACGCTACCGCATCGCCGAGGCCGGCGTGGATCGGGCACGGGCCAATCTGAACCGCGCGCAGAAGACCTATGACGACACGTTCCTGCGCGCGCCGGCGGCGGGCGTGGTGACCGACCGGCTGGCCGATCCCGGCGAGGTCGTTGCGGCCGCGCACCCGGTTCTCGTGCTGGCCTCGGGCGAGGGGCTCGATGCCGTGTTCGACGCCCCCGAAGTCCTGCCGGCCGCCGCCCTGTCGAACCCGGTGATCCGGCTCGAACTGATCGATCGGCCGGAGGTCGCCTTTACCGGGAGAGTGCGCGAGATTTCGCCCCTGGTCGATCCGCGCAAGGGCACCGTCCAGGTCAAGATCGGCGTGCGCGACGCGCCTGCCATCGTCCGTTTCGGCGATGCGGTGCGGGGCATGATCGAAATCCGCGGCCCCGCGCGCATCACGGTTCCGGCATCGGCGCTGGCGGCCATCGGGCACGGGCCCGGGGTCTGGGTTCTGGACGGGAACGGCTCCTCGGTCCGGGCGGTGCCGGTGCGGATCGAACGGTTCTCCGACGGAGACGTCGTGATTGCCGAGGGGCTGGTGCCGGGCGACAGGGTCGTCACCGGGGGCACGCAGCTTCTCTACCCCGGCCGGGTCGTGCGCGCGCGGGAGGAAAGCCAATGAAACGCGCGATCCTTCTTGCCCTTGTGCTGCCTTGGGTCGGCACCCTGCCGGCACTGGCCGACGGACACCCCCGCCCGGTCGTGAGCGAGATCGTCGGCGAACGGGCGCGGACGGCGCGGAACTTCGTCGGCACCGTCACCGCCAGGGTCGAGGCCGACCTGGGCTTTCCCCTCTCGGGCACCATCGCCGACCGCCCGGTGGATCTGGGCCGCGTGGTCGGCGCCGGCGACGTGCTGGCCCGGCTCGACCCGGAATCGCTCGAGGCGGCGGTGTGGGCGGCGAAGGCCGGCGTCGTGGTGGCGTCAAACCGGAACAAGTCGGCCGAGGACGCCCTGAACCGGGCCCGATCGCTGTTTCAGCGCGGAGACCTGAGCAAGTCGCGGCTGGAAGCGGCCGAACGCGAGGCGGTCGCGGCCGAAGCACGGCTGCGGCAGGCCCGCGCGGCACTGGTGCAGGCGCAGGACCGGCTGAACTCGGCCGTGCTGCGCGCGCCCCATGACGGGGTGGTGACCCGCGTTTTCGCCGATCCCGGCGCAGCGGTGTCGGTCGGTCAGCCGGTGATCCGGCTGGCCGGGACCGGCGATCGCGAAGTGGTGATCGACCTCAGCGAGGCCGAGCTGAGCGCCCTGCCCCCCGATGCCGAACTGCTGGCAAGGCTGCTGGTGGCCGACGATCTCGTCGCCCGCATCCGCCTGCGCTCGGTCGATCCGGTGACCGACAGCAACACCCGGACCCGGCGCGCGCATTTCGCCCTGATCGAAACCCCGCCCGAGTTCCGGCTGGGCGCGCTGGTGCGGGTGGAACCGCCGGCAACCGGCAACCGGGTGCTGACCCTGCCGGCGACGGCGCTGTTCGACGGCCCGCAGGGCCCGAGCGTGTGGGTCGTCTCGGGGCCGGAGCGGACGACTCGCGCCGTGCCGGTAAGGACCGGCGCGGATCTTGGCGGACGGATCGTCATCACCGCCGGGCTCGAACCCGGACAGGAGGTGCTGGTCAAGGGCGTCCATTCCATCGCGGAGGGCCAGCGGGTCGGGCCGCGCCTGACCGGACCGGGAGAATGACAGGATGAAGAGCCGTTTCAACCTTTCCGACTGGGCGCTGCGTCATCGGTCGCTGGTCTGGTACCTGATGATCGTCAGCATGGCCGCGGGCATCATGGCCTATCTCGATATCGGCCGCGAGGAAGACCCCGATTTCACCATCAAGACCATGGTGATTTCCGCGGCGCTGCCGGGGGCGACGGTGGAGGAGACGCTCGACCAGGTGACCGAGCGGATCGAAAAGAAACTCCAGGAGGTGGACGAGCTCGACTTCACCAAGTCCGTCACGTGGCCGGGCCGGACCATCGTTTACGTGAATCTCCTGCCGACCACGCGGGGCGCGCGCATCCCCGCGATCTGGCAGCAGATCCGCAACATGATGAACGACATTCGCGGCGAGTTTCCGCCCGAATTCGCCGGCTTCCGGTTCAACGACCGATTCGGCGACGTGTTCGGCAATCTTTATGCCTTTACCTCGGACGGGTTCACCCCGCGCGAACTGCGCGACCTGGTCGAGGACGTGCGCCGCGAGATCGAACAGCTCGACGACGCCGGCAAGGTGGTGATCTACGGCGACCGAGAAGAGGTGATCTACCTGGACTTTTCGCCCGAGAAGATGGCCGCGCTCGGGGTCAACCAGCAACAGGTGCAGGCGACGCTGGCGGCGCAGAACGCCATCGTTCCGGCCGGGGTGATCGAAAGCGGGCCGGAACGGGTGCTGGTGCGCGTCGGCGGCCAGTTCGAAAGCGACAGGAGCCTCGAGGACGTGAACCTGCGGGTCGGCGACAGGTTCTTCCGTCTCACCGACGTCGCCACCATCCGGCGCGGCTACAAGAGCCCGGCCTCGGAGATCGTCCGCTATGACGGGCAGGAGGCGATCGGCCTGGGCGTGGGGATGCGCAAGGGCGCCAACATCATCGAATTCGGCAGGCAGCTGGACCGGGTGATCGAACGCGCCCGCGCCAACCTGCCCATCGGGGTAGAGATCCACAAGGTCTCCGATCAGCCGAAGATCGTCGAGGAAGCGGTGGGCCATTTCACCCGCGCGCTGGTCGAGGCGGTGGTGATCGTGATGCTGGTCAGCCTTGTCGCCGTGGGCCTGCGCGCGGGGCTGGTGGTGGTCGTGGCGGTGCCGCTGACGCTGGGGATCACCTTCGTCGTGATGTATTATACCGGCTTCACGCTGCAGCGGATTTCCCTGGGCGCGCTGATCATCGCGCTGGGTCTGCTGGTGGACGACGCGATGATCGCCGTCGAATCCATGATCTCGCGGCTGGAGAAGGGCGAAACCCGGCACGAGGCGGCCTCGTATGCGTGGCGCACCATCGCGCTGCCGATGCTGTCGGGCACGCTGATCACCACCGCGGGTTTCATCCCGATCGGGCTGAACAATTCGGCCGCCGGCGAATTCACCTTCTCGCTGTTCGTGGTGATCGCCGTTTCGCTTCTGGTCAGCTGGATCGTGGCGGTGCTGTTCAGCCCGCTTCTGGGCGCCACTTTCCTGCCCCGCACCCTGAAGCACGCGCATGAAGGGCCGGGGCGGGCCATGCGCGGCTTCCAGGCGGTGCTGCGGCTGGCGATGCGGCTGCGCTGGCTGACGGTGATCGTCACGCTGGCGGCCTTCGGCGCCAGCCTCTACGGGATGCGTTTCGTCGAACGGCAGTTCTTCCCCGACTCGGACCGGACCGAGCTCATCGTCAACATGACCCTGCCGCAGAACGCCTCGATCGCGGAAACCGACCGGCAGGTAGCGCGGATGGAGGCGGAACTGAAGGGTCGTGACGAGGTTGCCTACTGGTCGGCCTATGTGGGCCGCTCGGCACCGCGGTTCCTGCTGCCGTTCGAGCCGAAGACACCGGCACCCAATTTCGGGCAGATCGTGATCCAGACCACCGGGCTCGAGGCCCGGGACCGGCTGCGCGCGGATCTCAAGAAGATCGCGGCCGGAAAATTCGCCGGCATCGACGTTCTGGTGAAGCTGCTCGACATCGGTCCGCCGGTGGGCCGGCCGGTACAGTACCGGGTCTCGGGCCCCGACATCGACAGGGTGCGCGACCTCGGACGCGACCTGGCCGCGGTGATCGCCCGCGACGACCGGCTGGAAAGCATCGCGCTGGACTGGAACGCCCCGGCCCGGCAGGTGCGGGTCGAGATCTTCCAGGACAAGGCACGGCAGCTGGGCATCACAGCCCGCGACATCGCCACGGCGCTTTACGCGATCTATGACGGGGTTGCCGTGACCCGGCTGCGGGATGCGACCTATCTCATCGATATCGTGGCGCGCGGCGAACGCAAGGCCGCCGCATCGATCGATTCGATCCTCAACCTTCAGATCCACGTGCCGGGCGTCGGCGCGGTTCCGCTCTCGGGCATCGCCGAATTCAGGTTCGAGACCGAACAGCCGATGGTGATTCAGCGCAACCGGATGCCGACGGTGACGGTCGAGGCTGCGCTTGCCACATCCGACCAGCCGGCAACGGTGGTCCGCGACCTGGCGCCACAGATCGAGGCCTTCCGCGCCCGCCTGCCCGAAGGCTACCGGGTGGAGCTGGGCGGCTCGGTCGAGAAAAGCGCCGAATCGCAGGCCCCCATCGCGGCTGTCGCACCGCTGATGATCCTGATCATCATCACGCTGGTGATGGTACAGATGCAGAGCTTTCGCATCGCCTTCATCGTGTTGTCCGTGGCACCGCTGGGCCTGACCGGAGTGGTGGCGGCGCTTCTGACGGCACGGGCGCCGCTGGGTTTCGTGGCGATTCTCGGCGTTCTGGCGCTTGGCGGCATCCTGATCCGCAACTCGATCATCCTGGTGGACCGGATCGAAGCCCTGCGGGCCAGGGGCGTGGCCGCGTGGGACGCGGTGTTCGAGGCAACCAGCACCCGCGCCCGGCCGATCGTTCTCACCGCGGCCGCCGCCAGCCTGGCGCTGATCCCGATCTCGCGGCAGGTGTTCTGGGGACCGATGGCCTATGCGCTGATGGGCGGCATCATTGCCGGCACCGCGATCACGCTGATCTTCGCACCAGCACTCTATCTGGTGGTGTTCGGCGTGAAGAGGCCGTCATAGGGCACGCCACGCCCGGTCGGGCGCGAATCGTCTCGGCAAGGCAAGGGCGCAAGGCATGGGCCGAATCGCGCATCCCGACAGCCAGCACAGCCCCTGGTTGCATATCCTTGCCGCTGCTGGAGGCCTTTTCGGAAAAGTTCTCGACAAGTTTACCGGATTTCAAATTGATCCGTGACTCCGGTCGAAACCCCCGTTAAGAAACTCTTAACAGCAATTCATTCTGCGCTGCCGCGCATTTCATCGAGCGTATCAACCACTGCCCGCAAGGGGATTCTCGGATGCTTCTTGCCATTTTTTCCGCCTTTGCCATCTCCCTGCTCACCTGCTTTCTCGTCATTTTCTCCGGCTGGACCAGCATGGGCACGCATTTCCAGCAATCCGACCTTCTTGCCCGGCAGGCGGCCCATGTCCGGCCGACGCCGCGCATCGGCGGTCTGCCCTTGGCCGCGTCGGTCGTGCTTGTCTCGGTCCTGATCGGTTCGGGGCTGCTTGACTACCATTCCGCCATCATCCTGTTTTCGGCGCTGCCGGTGTTCCTTGTCGGCCTGCGCGAAGACATGTACCGCGACGTAAGCTCCAGGGCCCGTTACGGCGCCGCGATCCTGTCGGGGCTTCTCGCCCTGTCGCTGCTGGGCTTCTGGATCGACCGCGGAGCCCCGGACTGGTTCGGCGCGCTCATGGCCTTTGCCCCGATCGGCATCGCGCTGACCGTCTTCACCACCGCCAGCTACAGCCATGCCTTCAACCTGATCGACGGGCTGAACGGGCTGTGCTCGGGCACGTCCATCCTGATCGCTTCGGGCCTGGCGGTCGTGGCCATGCAATCGGGGCACCCGGAATTCGTGCCGCTGCTGATGATCATCGCGGCCGGCCTGGGCGGCTTCTTCCTGTGGAACTTCCCCTTCGGGCGCATCTTCCTCGGCGATGCCGGCGCCTATTCGATCGGGCATATCCTGTCCTGGATCGGGGTTGCGCTGATCGCCACCACCACCGACGTCTCGCCCTGGGCGATCATGCTCATCTTCTTCTGGCCGCTTGCGGATACGCTTTTTGCCATCTACCGGCGCATCACTTCGGGCCAGCCCATCGATCAGCCCGACCGGATGCATTTCCACCAGCTCGTGATGCGCGCCCTGCAGATGACCATCCTCGGCCGCAACGCCAAGGAAAGAGCCAACCCCTTGGCAACGCTTGCCCTTCTGCCGCTGATCGGCACCACCGTCGCGACCGGCGTCGTGTTCTGGAACAACGATGCCGCGGCCGGGATGGCACTGGCCATCTATGCGATGCTGTTCGTCGGCCTGCATCGCGGCCTTCGCATCGCCGCCCGGCAGATGCGCCTGCGCCTGGCGCGGCGGAGTGCCCGTTCATGAGCAACCCTCTCGGCGCCGGCCCGGCCCGCTTCTGGTGCCTCGCGCAACTCAAGCCGAACGGCCTGAACCTCGCGCTCAGGAATCTTGCCCGGCAGGGGTTCGACACCTTCGCGCCGCGGCTGACGATCACGCGCCGCCACGGGAAGCGGTTTCGCGGTGCAAGGACGCTGCTGTTTCCCGGCTACGTCTTCGTCGAAACCGGGTCCTCGCCCGGCCGCTGGCGCGCGATCAACAGCACGCTTGGAATCGCCCGCCTCGTCCGCTTTGGCGACAACGCTCCGGCGCAAGTTTCGCCCGACCTGATCGAGAGCCTGCGCCTGCGCTGCAACGATGCCGGGTTGCTCCAGCCGATCGACGAGCTGGAAACCGGCGACCGGGTCAAGATCCTGCGCGGTCCGTTCGCGGATTTCGTCGCCACGGTCGAAAGGGTCGAGGCCGATCGCCGGGTATGGCTGCTGATAGACATGCTTGGCCGGCAGACGCGGGTGGCCGCCCGGGCGGGAGATGTGACCGCGGCGTGACCCCGCTGCGCCCTTTCTGCAGCAGTTTTGCCGCACAATCACCCGAAATTGGCACAAGCCTTTGTCTTTCCACGGGGTCATGGTAATTTGCAACCGGTGTGCCTGCGGGCAATCGGGATCGGCAATATCCTTTCCACGGCGAATTCGCCGAAACGGATGATCGCCAATTCCGGTTTTCCAGGGGCTGCCATGAAAAGAGATACCGGCGCACCGGGAAAACATGCAGCCACAATGCATGAAGGCGGGCCGGGGCAGGTTTTGAATCGAGATCGGGTAGAAAAGAAATATGAAGTGGAAAAATCTGGCTACGGCCCTGCTGCTGTCGGGCTGCGGTGCGGTCTATTTTTCGCCGCAGGTATCCGAGGGCGTCGATGAATCGGGCACGACGGTGCGTGTCGTGCCGCTGACGCCCGAAACGGTTCTGACCGCCAACAGCGAACCCTACGCGCCGAAACGGCTCCCGGCCGCGTTCTTCGCCTCGGCCGGAAGCGGCGGCGGCATGAAGGGCGCCGGCGCCCTGCCCGATCCGGCCTACACTCCCGAAACGCGCCCGCCCGCGCTTGAAACCCGCATCCCGCCGGAGCCGGAACGCCGACCCTACCGTATTGGCGTCGAGGACGAATTGCGGCTGGCCACGCCCAAGACCGGCTCGACCGTCGAGGAGCTTACCGGGCTTCTTGCCAAGGAAACCAGCCGCCAAGGCTATCGCGTGCAGGATGACGGATCCATCTCGATCCCCGATGTCGGCCGCGTCATGGTCGCCGGAAAGACGCTGGAAGAAGCCGAGGACGCGATTTTCAACAAGCTTGTCGAGGTGGGACTGAACCCGGTCTTCAGCCTCGAGGTGACGGGTTTCAACTCGCAAAAGGTGACCGTGGGCGGCGCGGTTGCGAAACCCGCCGTCGTGCCGATCCGGCTGTCTCCGCTATCGCTGTCCGAGGCCCTGAACGCGGCCGGCGGCGTGGCGCTGAAGGACCTGGACTATGCATCCATCCGCATCTACCGCGACGGCAAGATCTACCAGATCCCGGTCAAGGAACTGTACCGGCGCGGCGAGTTGCAGAAACTGAAGCTTGTCGATGGAGACAGCATCTTCGTCGATACCGATTTCGAGATCGACAAGGCCGCAGGCTATTTCGAGCAGCAGATCCGGCTTGCCGAGTTCCGTCAGCGATCGCGCAAGGACGCGCTGGAGGCCCTGCGGACCGAGGTCGATCTTCGCCGCGCGCAGCTCGAAGAACTGCGCGGGAACTTCAAGGAACAGCTGGATCTCGACGCGGTCGATCGCGACTATGTCTATATCGCCGGCGAGGTGAACGAACAGACCCGGCTGCCGCTCCCCTTCAACCGCAAGGCGACGCTGGCCGATGCGCTCTACAAGGATGGCGGCGGGATCTTCACCCGTACCGGCGACCCGCGGCAGATCTACGTCCTGCGCGCCTCGTCAAACCCGTCCGAACTCGGCGCCGTCACCGCCTGGAAGCTGGACGCGACCAATGCGGGCAACCTGATCCTTGCCACGCGGATGGAGCTGCGCCCCAACGATATCGTGTTTGTGGCCGAACAGCCGATCACCCGCTGGAACCGCGTCCTGACCCAGCTTGGCCCGTCGATCGTGACCAGCGCAGTCGCTTCGGCCGTGAACTGACGACCACGGGCAACGCCTGACAGCAAAGGGCCCGGCGGAAACCGCCGGGCCTTTCGCGTTCGTCCGGTCCTTCCGGCTGCGCGGCTCAGTTGTTGTAGTATTTCCGCCCGTATCCGGCATAGGCGCCATACTTGCCGCCATAGCCATAGCGCTTCATCCCCTTGGCGCTGATCTGGTTCAGGACGAGACCCGACGGGCGAATGTTTACCGACTCGAACATGCGGATAGCCTCGATGATCTGCCCGGTTTCGGTCGAATCCCATTTCACGGAGAACACGATGGCGTCCACGTGCTGGGCGATCGTGCGCGCGTCGGGCACCACCAGAACCGGAGGCGTGTCGATCACGATCACGTCGTAGAGACCCCGCGCCTCCTCGATCAGCTGGGCGAACCGGTCCGAGGAAAAGATGTCGGCGGCATTCACGCTGGTCTTTTCGGCGCGCAGGATATCGGCATTGATCAGTTGCGACCGCTGCACCACCTCGGTCAGCGTCCTGTTGCCGGTCAGGACCGTCAGCAGCCCCTCGCCCGTGGCGGATTCGGGCAGGTAACGGGTGAATACCTGCCGGCGCAGGTCGCCCTCGACCACAAGCACCCGCCGGCCCAGGCCGGCAAAGCTTTGCGCCAGGCCCAGCGTAAGCGTGGTCTTGCCCTCGCCCGGCACCGACGAGGTCAGCATGATGACCCGCGGCGGCGTATCCACGTCGGAATAGAGGATCGAGGTGCGCAGGTTGCGGATCGCCTCGGTCCCCGCCGAGGAAGGCTTGGCCGCCAGATACTCGATCTGGCCGCGCCGCCGACCGCCGGGAATAATCGGCACCTGCCCCAGAACCGGCAGCCCGGTCAGGCGCTCCAGTTCCTCGGCGGTGCGCACTGTCCGGTTGGTCATCTCGCGCAGCAGCACCAGCCCCGCACCAAGCATGAAGCCAAGCACCGCCGAGAGAGCCAGAATCATCGACTTGCGCGGTGCCGACGGCACCGCGGGAACCACCGCTTCGGAGAGGATGCGGCTGTCGGCTTTCTGGATCCCCTGCTGGGCCGAGGTTTCCTGCAAACGGCCAAGGAAATATTCGTAAACTGACCGAAGCGCCTCGGCCTTGCGGGTCAGCTGTTCGAGCTGCACCAGGTCCTGCGACTGTTCCTTGATTCGTGCCTCGATATCCGTGACCGCGGCGGTCAGGCTTTCGATCTGCGTCTTCGTGCGCGCGACCGAGCCGCGCAGATTGTTCATCAGCGCCATGTAGCGGCTGGTGAACAGGCGATCCGGCAGGTCCGCCGTGGGGGCGAATTCACCCGCCGCGCCGGCCGCGGCCCGTTCCATCGCCTGCCGGTCCTTCGTCTCCCATGCTGCCTCCAGCGCCGCCAGCGTCTGTTCCTCTCCGGCCAGCGCCGCCTTCAGCTTCTCGACCCGATCGCGCGTGTCCTTGGCCTGGCGGTTCAGGGCCTCCAGCGCCTCGCGGCTGATCAGCTCGGTGCGCGCATTGAATTCCTTGACCGCGGTCTCGGCCTCGGCCAGATCACGCTCCAGCACGGTCACGCGCTGTGCCAGCCAGTCGGTGGCCTTCTGGGTCGCCTCGAATTTCACGTCGAGCTGGTTGAGAATGTACAGATCCGCCAGCCGGTTCGCGATCTCGGCCGATTTCTTCGGCTCTTCCGTGGTCACGTCGATCTTGAAGACATAGCTGTTGCGGATGTTGGAGACCTGAATCTTCTCCAGCACGCTGCTGACCGTGCTTTCGAGGATCTCGGCCTCGGTCGGCTCGGGCTCGGGCGGGGGGGGCCCAAGGATCAGGTCCCGAACCAGCCCCTTCACGGCGCCGACCGAAAGGCGCGGCTTCTCTTTCAGGCGTTCATTGAATTCGGGATCCGTCGTCAGGTCGAGCGCCTGCACCAGCTTGCGCGCCAGTCCGCGCGACTTGAGCACTTCCAGCTCGGTATTGATGCTGGCCTGATCGCCCGAAAGCCCCGAAACCACGCTTTCGAAATCGATCACCTGTGACTGGCGCGAATCCAGCGCCACGGACGCGGTCGCGGTATAGACCGGCACCGCGGCCACGTAGGCATAGTATCCGCCGATGAAAATGGCGACCGCGGTCATCAGGCCGATGAACCACTTGCCGCGCCAGAGCGTCCGGAACAGCTGCCCCAGATCAATCTCGTCGTCATCCTCCACCGTGGCGGTAGAAAGCTTGGCGGACATCCGGCGCACCTCTGCCCCGTCTCCGGCGTCGGTGGTGCGACGCGGACCGTGGCGTTTCAGTTCGTTCTCAATATTCACCGACAATTTCCTGCGTCAAAGGGGTCTCGATCCGAGGCGAACGCCGACTGCCTCCTGCCTGCGCCGCAGTGGAATCTGTAATGGATCGGCAACGGCAAGGCCAGTATTTTGCCACGATCCGGACAACAAGGGTTGCCTTGTGTCGAGATCGTGCAACCTGTATTTGCGATGGGGACACTGGCGGCAGCAGCATCCGGAAAAGGGGCATGTCCATGCGCGGCATCCTGAAGCGGGTTTTCACAGCAGAGGGCGAAGAGCCTCCAACCGGGTTTCACGCTCCGCTTTCGGTCGAGCGGCCGTGCTATTACATCGGCGACATCCACGGCAACGAAAAGGCGCTGAAGAACCTTCTGCGGGCGCTGGAAACCGATGCCGGCCGGCCCGAGCGGGTCGAGCTCGTCCTGCTGGGCGATTACGTCGATCGCGGCGACAATTCCCGCGACGTGCTGGAATGGCTGTTCGAAATCTCCCGCGCCGCGCCCGGCTCGGTCACCATGCTGAAGGGCAACCACGAACGGATGCTGCTCGACTTCCTCGACGATCCCGCGGCCAACGGGCCGTTCTGGCTGGCCAATGGCGGGCTGCAGACGCTGGCAAGTTTCGGCATCGGCGGGCTGACGGAGAACTCGGGCGAAAGGCTGCTGGTGCAGGCCGCCGACACGCTGGCCATCGCGCTCACGCCGCGGGTCATCGACTGGCTGCGCAAACTGCCCACCATCCACCGCAACGGCAACCTCGCCGCCGTTCACGCGGGCGCCGACCCGGCCCTGCCGCTGGAGCTGCAATCCGAGCGGACGCTGACCTGGGGGCATTCCGATTTCAACCGGGTTCCGCGCGGCGACGGGCAATGGATCATCCACGGCCACACCACCCATGTCCACCCGCAGGTCATCGACGGCCGTATCGCCATCGATACCGGCGCCTATCATTCCGGCGTGCTCACGGCCGCCTTCGTCGAACCCGACGCGCCGGTCCGTTTCGTGGACAGCCGCGCGGGCGGGATGGAGTAGGACCCGCCCGGAGGAGCCGCGCCAGTCGACCACCCGGCCCTACCCTGCCGCTGCCGGATCGTCGCCCGACCGCTTGATCCACTCGCGCGCCTTCTGCATCACCGCGTAGAGCACCGGCACCAGCGCCACCCCGATCACGGTTGCCGTCAGCATCCCGCCGAAGACGGCGATGCCGATGGCCTTCTGGCTCGAGGCGCCCGCGCCACTGGCCGCCATCAGCGGCACCACGCCGAGCAGGAAGGAAAGCGCCGTCATCATCACCGCGCGGAAACGCTGGCTGGCGGCCTCGGTCGCCGCCTCGATGATCGACAGCCCGGACGCGCGCTGCTCCATGGCGAATTCCACGATCAGGATCGCGTTCTTCGCCGCCAGCCCGATCAGCATGATCATCCCGATCTGGGTATAGAGGTTGATGTCGCTGCCTACCACCGCCACCGCGGCGACAGCACCGAACAGCGCCACCGTCACCGACAGCAGGATCGCCACCGGCATCGACCAGCTTTCATACTGGCCGACGAGGAACAGATAGCCGAACAGGACCGCCAGCCCCAGGATCACCGACACCAGCCCGGCAGTGGCCAGCTGCTGCTGGGCGCTGCCGGTCCATTCAAAGGTATAGCCCGGCGGCAGCGCGGTTTCCGAGACCTCGGTCATCGCCCGGATCGCGTCGCCCGAGGACAACCCCGGCGCCGGCACCGCCGTCACCGTGGCCGAACGGAACATGTTGTGCCGCTTGAGCAGCACCGGCCCGAGCACGTTCTCCACGTCGATCAGCGTGCCCAGCGGCACCATGTCCCCGTTCACCGAACGCACATAGAGGTTGGAGATGTCTTCCACCTTGTCGCGATACGACCCCTCGGCCTGGAGCATCACCCGGTAGACCCGGCCGAACAGGTTGAAGTCGTTGACATAGTAGGAGCCCAGCTGCGCCTGCATGGTCTGGAACACCTCGGCCACCTGGACCTGCAGGGTCTTGGCCTTCTCGCGGTCGAGATCGACGAACAGCTGCGGCACGTTGGCCCGGAAGGTGGTGTAGGACTGGCTGATCTCGGGCCGCTGGTTGGCGGCATAGACCAGCGATCCCACTGCCGCCGCCAGATCCTGCGAGCTGCCGCCGCCGGTCTGCTGGACCTCCATCTCGACCCCGGCGGACATCCCCAGCCCCTGGATCGGCGGCGGGTTGAAGGCCACGATGGACGCCCCCGCCTCCTGGTCGGCGATGTCGAGAATGCGGGCGAGGATTGCGTCGGCGCCAAGCGTCTCGGTCTGGCGGTCGTCCCACGGTTCGAGCACCACGATGATCATGGCGCCGTTGGTGATCAGCCCGCCGTTGAGCAGCGAATAGCCGTTGACCAGAACCGTGCTCTGCA